>CALMDI010000258.1 GCA_937864975.1 uncultured Chloroflexota bacterium
TTCCTCGAGGCAGCACAGGTCAACGATGAGTACGAGCTCTTCTCGGCCGCCGTCAGCAACGCGGTCACGTCCGGGATCAACTCCAAGGACGCGATCTGCCTCAAGCTCACTGGCCGTACGGGCAGGGCTGACGATCACGCGGCCGCAGCAGCCGAGCTGAAGGCGAGCGGCCCGGTCGGGGCGGGCCTCGCGCCGACACTCCGACGCCTTCTGGGGATGAAGCCCAAGGCGCAGTACCAGTCGAAGAAGATGACCGGCAAGGAGTCCGTCAGCGCGGTCGGCTGGGCGCAGCGACTCTACGACGGCGCGGAGCGCGTCGTGAACTCCTGACCGTTGACTGGAGATCAGGCGCGGCGAGCGCAGCTCATCGCAGTCCGCTGGTGCAGACGGAATGGCTGCATCGCTGCTTAAGTGCAGGCATGGTGGCTTTGACGATCCGCAACGTGCCCGACGAGGTGCGCGACGAGCTCGCTGCCCGCGCGGCGCGATCCGGCCGCTCCCTGCAGGAGTTCCTCGTGGCGGCACTCGCGGAGCTGGCGGCCAAGCCCTCGGTCGAGGACGTGCTGGCGCGAGCGCGGGAGCGCGTGACGACGACGGGTAGCCGCGTCGCGGTCGACGACATCCTGGCGGCGCGCGACGCCGACCGTCGGTGACGCTGCTCGTCCTCGACGCGGACGTGGTCGAGCGCCCGACCAAAGGCTTCGACGGCACGCGCGGCTGGTTTACCGAATTCCGGCTCAACCAAGCGCCGATCAGCCTGTGGGATCTCGTGAACACGCTGACCGTGACCGGGCACCCGCATCATTACGCGGTCGGACAGGGTCACGTCTCCAGCGAGCTTCTCGAATTCGCGGCATGGAAAGACATGCGCCTGTTAAACGCCATTCCCTATACCGATTACCTACAGCGATGACAACCATGACGTTCGAGCACGGCTTTACGATGGATGCGTCGAGCATCAAATTCGGCGCGGGCATGACGCGCGAAGTCGGGTACGACATGGCGCGTTACGGCGTGAAGCGCGTGCTTGTCCTGACCGACCCTCACCTTGCCGATAGTCCGCCCGTTCGGGTCACGCTTGATGCCTTGCGCGCTCACAGCATCGACGCTGTTTTGTATTCCGAGGTGCGCGTCGAGCCGAGTGATCTCTCCTTCAAGGACGCTATTCGCGTTGCAGCCGAAGGCGCGTTCGACGGCTATGTCGCGGTTGGGGGCGGCTCGGTTATGGACACGGCAAAAGCCGCCAACCTGTACGCGACCTATCCCAACGATTTTCTCGCCTACGTCAACGCGCCCATCGGTCGGGCGGAGCCGGTTCCGGGAGTGTTGAAGCCATTGATCGCCATTCCGACGACCGCCGGAACCGGCAGCGAAACGACCGGAGTCGCGATCTTCGATTTCCTCGAAATGCACGTCAAGACGGGTATCGCGCACCGGGCGCTGCGACCGGTGATGGGGATTGTCGATCCCGACAATACGCGGTCGATGCCGCCGATGGTCGCCGCCTGTTCGGGTCTCGACGTGTTGAGCCACGCCATCGAGTCGCTCACGGCGCTTCCCTACCACCGCCGACCCGCGGCAGATGACCCCGGCAAACGCCCCGCCTATCAGGGCGCAAATCCCATTAGCGACATCTGGGCGTCGAAAGCTCTTGAGTTGGTCTCCCAAAACATCGTCAGGGCGGTTCAGGAACCGAACAATGACGAGGCGCGCGCCAACATGATGCTGGCGGCGACCTATGCCGGGATTGGGTTTGGCAACGCCGGCGTCCATTTGCCCCACGGCATGTCTTACCCGGTGTCGGGGATGGTACGCAGCTTTCGACCGGAAGGCTATGCCGTGGATCGACCGATCATCCCGCACGGCATGTCGGTCATTCTCAACGCGCCAGCCGTTTTCCGGTTTACCGCTCTGGTCGATCCGGCGCGTCACCTGGACTGCGCGCGGCTGCTCGGCGTCGATACCCGTGATGCGCGCCCTGAGGACGCGGGGGAGCTGCTCGCGGCAGCGCTCATCCAGATGATGAAGGCGACCGGGATGCCCAACGGGTTGAAGGACGTCGGCTTTACGGAAGCTGACGTCGACCGCCTTGTCGAGGGGACATTACCGCAGCACCGCGTCACCAAATTGTCTCCCCGACCGGCAGGCTCCGAGGAATTGCGACAGTTGTTTCTGGATGCCATGACGTACTGGTGAGCCAGAGGAGATCACGTCACGCGCGCTGAGGTCGGTGCTGAGACTGCGCCGGGAGCGACGCCAGTAGTTGCTGGGTGTAGGGGTGGCTGGGAGCCTGAAACACGTCGGCGGTATTGCCCTGTTCAACCACACAGCCGCGCTGCATGACGTAGATGCGAGACGTTAAATAGCGAACAAGCCCCAGGTCGTGCGAAATAAACACGATCGCCAGGTCGCGCTCCGCCTGCAAGCGCCGCAGCAGGTTGAGAAGCTGTGCCTGCGCGGACTGGTCGATTGCCGACGTCGGCTCGTCCGCGATCAGCGCCTTGGGGTGGGTTGACAGGGCGCGGGCGACGCTGACCCGCTGGCGCTGCCCGCCGGAAAGGGCAGCCGGGAACTGCCGCGCCTGGCTTTCACTGATTCCCATCGTCCTCAGCAGGGTCAGCGCTTCGCTTATCGCCTCCTGCCGTGGCAGCTTCTGCCACACCTGAATGGCTTCCGCTACGGCGTGCTGCGCCCGCATTCGCGGGTTGAGCGAGGAATACGGATCCTGAAAAATCATCTGCACATTCCCGCGCTCGCTCTGGGGCATACGA
>CALMDI010000259.1 GCA_937864975.1 uncultured Chloroflexota bacterium
CGAACGAGATTCAGGCGCGGATTAAAATCTACTCCCACCGCGACTCGGTCGTCATTTATCCGCCCGTGGATACTTCGCGCTTCCAGCCTGCGGCGGAGGTCGAAGACTATTTCCTCGTCCTCTCTCGGCTCATCCCCTACAAGCGGATCGACCTCGCGGTTCAGGCGGCGACACGGCTCGGCGTGCCGCTCAAGGTGGGCGGCAAGGGGCGCGATCTGGAACGCCTGAAGGCGATGGCGGGTCCGACGGTCGAGTTTCTCGGTTACGTGCCGGACGAACAGCTTCCCGGCTTGATGGCGCGCTGCAAGGCGCTCATTTTTCCGGGCTTGGAGGATTTCGGCATCGTGCCCGTGCAGGCGCAGGCGGCAGGACGCCCGGTGATCGCCTTTGGCGGCGGCGGCGCGCTGGACACGGTCATTCCCGGCAAAACGGGCGAGTGGTTCCACGAGATGACGGTTGACGCACTGGCATCGGTCATGGCGAATTTCGACCCCGCGCGCTACGACCCGCAGGCAATCCGCGCTCACGCCCTCCGCTTCGATACCGCCGTCTTCAACCGCGAGATCACGGCGTTTGTCGAGCAGGCGTGGGCAGCGTTCGCGCTGCGCTGATCCTCCCTTGCGCTCTTGCGTTAACGCTTTTGCTCCCGCCTTTCGTGCTCCCCGCGTTGTGCGGTCGGCGTTTGTCACTATAATACGCCGGGGAAAGAACAGAGGTGCGAAGCATGGAACTGGCGTCGGTTTTGCGGATACTCCTGCGCTACTGGTGGCTGGTGCTCATCCCGGTGCTGATCACCGGGGCGCTGGCGCTTCCGGCGCTGCTCAACCGGGACGCCGCCGTCTCCGGCGGCTTCACGACGATGATGCGCTACAGCGCCGCGCAGGAACTGGATGCGATTCCCAACCGTGACGGCGATTTTCAGGACGTCTGGCTTGCGTCGGAACTGACCGTCAACGCGCTGACCGACTGGATACGCAGCGGCTCGTTCGCCCGCGCCGTCGCGGAGGAAGCCGCCGAGCGCGGCGTCACGCTCGACCCCGCCGCGCTGCGGATTGCGGCGGACAACCAGCGCAGCGTCGGGCAAATTTTCCTGAGCTGGCACGACGCGCCGCAGCTCGCCGTCATTGCCGAGTCCTCGGTGGAAGTGCTCCGCACGCGCAATGCCGCCGCGTTTCCGCAATTGGGCGGCGAACCCGCGCAGGTGACGCTGCTGGACGACCCGGTGGTCGTGCCCGCGCCGCCCCCGCTGACAGATCGCTTCGCGCCGCTCATTCGCGTTGGGCTGGGCTTGATCGCGGGGATCGCCCTCGCCTTGCTCGCGCATTATCTCGATCCGATGGTGCGGCGTCGTGAAGACGTGGAGTCGGTTGGGCTGCCCATCATCGGCAGCATTCCGCGCCGCTAGCGTGCCTATCGGTCGAGATTTGCTTCCTTCGCCTTACAAAATCCACGGGTACCCCAATCCATGAAAACCCGTCTGGTGGTGATAACACTTCTGCTTTTCGCGCTTGCGGGTCACGTTCGCGCGCAGGAAACCACGGTGTCCTATGCGTGGGAGGCAGGCGATCTGGCGCTGATTGCGCCATCCGGCTGGGAACTGCCGTTTGCAACGGTCGTGGGAGAGAACCCGACGCTCTACCTCGCGCCGTTTACGGCTGCCATCCCGCCGGAGGCGCGGGCATTGTCGACTCCCGGTATCACACTGAGCTTAATCGAAACAGAGAGTCAGCCGGAAGACGTGGCATACGACGTCCTCGCCGCGCAGTTGACCCCCGCGACGAGCCTGCCTTTAGCGGCGCCGCTGGCGAATCAGACCGGAGTTCGCGTCACGGGCATCCGCGCCGACGGTGTGCTCTTTGGCATCAGCCGCGCCGCATGGCTGGAGGATGGGCGCGTGCTGATGATTACCGGACGGGCGCTGGTCACAGCGCAGGCGTCGTTTCTGAGCCTCTATGAAGTCATCGTCAGCAGCCTCGTCGTTGGTGCGAGTACGTCTCCGAATCCGGTCGCGGATACGCCGCTGCGCTTCGGCGCGGAGATGTTGATTGACGGTGAGTCGGTGCAGGGGATTCTGGACGAAGCAAATCCAGAACAGCGCTGGACATTCGAGGGGAACGCCGGGGACACCCTCACGATTTCCGCTACCGAAGTTAGCCGTACAGGCGTCCTCGACGTAGCCTTGCGCCTCGTGGCTCCCAATGGCGCGGAAGCCGCCTATAACGATGACCAGCGCGGCGCGGATTTGTACGGCGCGCTCGACGCGCAAATCCCCGATCATAGGCTGCCTGAGGACGGCACGTACACCATCGTGGTCGAGCGTGTCGCGGGCGACGGACTCTACAGCCTCGGCATTTCTCGATCCCGGTCATTTACGTTGAACGCGGAACAGGTCACGCGCCTGGATGGCGGGCTGGACGACGCGCACCCGCGCCAGCACTGGCGCTTTGAAGGGCAGGCGGGGCAGGTGTTCACCCTGACCATGCGCGCGGAAAACGGCTCGCTCGACCCGCTGCTGCAGCTGTATCGTCCCGATGGGCAGTTACTGGCATGGAATGACGATGCGGCGGACAGCGCGATGGGCGTCACCGCGCAGATTGTCCAGGTTGCGCTGCCTGTCGGCGGAACCTACACGCTCGACGCGACGCGCTTTGAAGGCGCCGGCGACTATTCGATTGTGATCGTCGGCACGAGTTAACCCGCGTCGAGCGGTCGCAGAATCGCGCGCACCGGCGACCCGCACGCCGCATCCAGCTTGAGCGGCAGGGCGATCAGTTCGTACTCCCCGTCCGGCACGCCGCGCAGCTGCAGCAGTTCGAGGTTGACCATGCCATGACGCCGCAGGGCGTGATGACACGGCAGGTCTTTGCTGGTTAATGCGTCGACCGAGGGCGAATCGAGACCGATCAGCCAGACGCCGCTTGCCGCGAGCCACGCGATCAGTTCGACGCTCAGATATGGAAAGTCCGACGCCCACTTCTCGTCGGACAGGTCGCTGACGTGACTGTGAATGAGCACGCCCGTCGCGCCCTTAAGGTTAACATGAGCGATATCCGAGGGTGCCAGCGCGCCGGCGCGCCGCGACACCGTGACGACCCGCGCCCGACCGTCGTAAGCGTCGAGCGGCATCGTCGCCGGGTGCTCGCCGTCCGCTGAGTAATGATAATACGCATCGGCGTGGGTGCCGGTGTGCGGGCTGAGCGAGATCGTCGTCAGGTTGACCGACGCGCCGTCCGCGATCTTCAGGACGTGCTCAACGTGATAGGGCGTGTCGCCGGGCCACACCGCCGTCGTCGCCCGGACTGTCCGCGTGATGTCGTAGATTATGGGCATGAACGCTTATTCCCCCGAAGCATTGAAGTATAACGCTTGAGGCAGCTACCGAATATTCGTAAATCTAATCGCCAATTGCGCGTGGCGTCGGGTCAAGCTTGCAGATATCCATTCCGGTCATTGCTCCCCCTCTCGAAAGCCGCTATATTCATTGTAACGATGATACGACGTAGAGGTGCCTCATGAGCCAGATTCGCATTAATTCCGAAACATTTACCCTTCAGGTGGATGGAAATCTGTTCGCGATTGGCTTTGCCATCGGGCTGATTTTAGGTAAGCTGGTACTGCGGAACACGTTGTTTGCCATCGCGTTCGGCACCGGGCTTGGGCTTGCCGTCGGCACGTCCGCCGACGACGCCGAGAAGAAGGGTCGCCGCGCTCGATAAGCGATGACCGCGTCGGGCAAGCCGCGTTTCGATCATCCGTTGGGAGCCAGCCGTCAGGAAGATTGAATTTATGCCCAAGTCAGACCCATCTCAGCCCCGCATTTGTGATTACGAAGGTTCCGATTACCGAACCGTCTTCTGGGAGAATAAGGGGCGCGACTACGAAGACCGCGTCGAGCGCATCGCCCTCCAGCGCCCTGGACAGGCGCGTCGTGTTGGAATATCCGGCAGCCTCGATCAGTTGCACGGCGCTGTCATTGACGCCTTCGAGGAGCAGGACGCGGATCTTGTCCTTTGCGAGCGAGAGCTGGGGAAGGGAAAGTTTGCTGGGCACGATCGCGGCGTCCTTCAGAGATAATTCGGTAAAGCGATGCCTGGAGACCACACTCAGGCCGCCAGCGCCTTCATTTCCTTGTAGAGGTCGGACTTCCCCTCGAACCCGATGCCCGGCAACTCCGGCATGACGATGTGCCCGTTCTCGACGCGCACCCCGTCGGGGAAGCCGCCATAGGGCTGGAACAGATCCGGATAACTCTCATTCCCGCCAAGTCCAAGCCCCGCCGCGATGTTCAGCGACATCTGATGGCCGCCATGCGGAATGCAGCGGCTCGACGACCAGCCGTTTGCATGCAGCACCGCCAGCGTGCGCTGATATTCGCACAGCCCGTAGGACAGCGCGCAGTCGAATTGCAGCCAATCGCGCTCTGGCCGCATGCCGCCGTAGCGGATCAGGTTTCGCGCATCCTGGTGGCTGAACAGATTTTCGCCGGTCGCCATCGGCCCCGGATAGAATTCCGCCAGCGCCGCCTGTAGCGCATAGTCGAGGGGATCGCCCGCCTCCTCGTACCAGAACAGCGGAAAGTCCCGCAGCATTTTTGCGTAGGCGATTGCGGTTTCCAGGTCGAAGCGGCCGTTTGCGTCGACCGCGAGCTGCGCGTCCTTGCCGATTTCCTTCAGCACCGCCTCGATGCGCGCCCGATCCTCGGCAATCGGCGCGCCGCCGATCTTCATCTTCACGACGTTATAGCCGCGGTCGAGATAGCCGCGCATCTCGCCGCGCAGCGCCGACAAATCCTTGCCCGGATAGTAATAGCCGCCGGCGGCATAGACGAACACGCGCGGGTTGGCGATGCGCTTGTGTCGTTCGGCGAGCAAACGAAACAGCG
>CALMDI010000260.1 GCA_937864975.1 uncultured Chloroflexota bacterium
GAAATAGCGGTTGATGCCGTAGACCGCCGCCTTGACTTCGAGGATGTCCTGGCTCGTCTCCACCAGCAGCAAATCCGCGCCGCCTTCGACCAAGCCCTGCGTCTGCTCGTAGAACAGGTCTGCCAGCTCGTCAAAGGTGATGTTGCTCAGGTCGGGGTCGTTACCGCTCGGCAGCTTCCCGGACGGGCCGATGCTGCCCGCGACGAAGCGCGGAATCCCGGTCTCGCGCTCGAAGCGGTCTGCCACCCGCCGCGCCAGCGCCGCCGCCGCGCGGTTGATTTCCAGCGTCCGGTCGCCCAGCCCGTACTCGCCCAGCGTCAGCCGGTTCGAGCGGAAGGTGTTCGTCTCGACCACTTCCGAGCCGACGCCGAAGAACGAGGCGTGAATTTCCTCGATCACGTCGGGGCGCGTGATGACGAGGTAATCGACACAGCCCTCGTAGCGCGCGCCGCCGAAGTCGTCCGCCGTCAGGTGATAGCGCTGGATGCTCGTGCCCATCGCGCCATCGAAAATGACGACGTGATCTTCGACGGCATCCAGATAGCGCCGGTTGGTATAGGTGCGATTGTTCGTTCGCGTTTGGGTCATTTACTTTCCACTCCAATACGTTGCGGTATCGCTACAAGCTTTCACTCGGCTCATAGTGAAGCACCATCAATTGATCTGCCCGTAGCGGAAGCATCGCATACGCTTGCCCTTTGTTATCGCTAGACTCGACTTCAAACACGTCGGACGCAAGCTCTTCCACAATGGTTCCTACCTGCCCGCGCCGCAGACCGTTTTCAGGCAGGTCTTCAACGAGAGCGACTACATCAAGAATGGCGACCATTCGGTTTACCAGCCTTGTACAGCCAGACCGTCTACATACCGGAAATGTTCGTCACGAGTCAACACAGTTAAGCCGTATTCCATTGCACTTGCAGCAATCCAGATGTCGTTATCCGGTATCGGGCGTCCTTTAAGTCGTAGTTGCTCCTTGATCCGCCCATAATAACGAGCCGTGCTCACATCACAGACCAGAATTTCAACACTAGCAGCGAGTTTCTCTGCATTCGACCAATTCTCACTCATGCGCTTCGACTTCTCAGAGCCGAAAAACAACTCGCCTAGCACGACTACAGATAAGAACACCTCAGCATCTTCTAACAGACGTTCAAGAATTTGATCGTCTTTCGTACGGGCGATGACGGCGTTCGTGTCAAGAAGGAAGATCCCAGTCATCTAGATCGATCCTCTCGCAATCCTCTTCAATCGCGCGTTCTATCACGTCAAGATCGTCTGGATGGAACTTGATATCTCGCGTAAGTTCGAGAAATAGACGTCCGGGTGTACCCTTCCGTCTCTTTAGACGTTGAGCAAACTCTAAAACTCTGCGCTGTTGCTCCTCATCCAACCGTCGCACCTGCTCGATAAGTTCCTGCTCTAGCACTCGGTTCGACATGACTTCACCCCCTTACACCCACAGCGCTGCCTCGGCTGCGAGCCAGAACAGCTTTTCGCGGACGCTCGTCTGCTCCTGCCAGTGGCGCGAGTCCCATTCGTCGCTGCTCACGTCGTCGCCGCAGTACAAAATCTGCCCGAACGTCACGCCACGAAACTGCGCGACCGCGAAGAACGCTGCCGCTTCCATCTCCACCGTAATGCAGCCTTCCGCGCGGCGAAGCGCTACCTTCGTCGGCGTCTCACGATAGATCGCGTCGGTCGTCCACGTCTTACCGACCACGTAGGGCACGTTGTCCCGCTGTAAGACCGCCTCAATCGCCGCGACCGCGTCCGGGCTGGCGCTTACGTCCCGGCTCGGCGGCAGGTAGTGATACGACGTACCTTCGTCGCGCACCGCCGCTGACGGCACGACGATGTGCCCGACCGCCAGCTCGCGGTTGAGCACGCCCGCGCCGCCACAGGCGATGAACGTCGTGCAGCCGAGCGCGATGAGTTCTTCCAGAAATGCCGCTCCGAGCGGCGCGCCCACGCCCGGATGCACGACCGCCAGCCGCCCATCGACCTCGATCTCGTAGACCGGGTTATGCCCAATTTCAGAGCCGAGCCGGTGAACGCACGTGCCTTTTTCCGCGCAAATCGCCGTGATCGCCTCCTGAAAGAAGCACAACACGCACCGTTCCGGCACGTCGATGCGCGTCAGGATATGGCTTGGTTCCAGCACCGCCGTCGGTGCCGGATCGAATTCCAGAATCGGATACGCCTGCCGGAGCGCCGTATCTGTCATGGTGTCTCCGCGATGAACCGGCAAAGCTGCCCCATGTGTTCGACGCAGTCGTTCCACAACGCGATCAGCCATTCCTCATAGCGAGCGTCGGCGTCCGCCTGCTCCGGCGTCACCTGCTCGGCGTGCAGGCTGAAACTGTGGACGGCTTTCCGCAGGTCGGTCAATGTGTCGTCCCACGAAAGATGCTCGCGCTCGGTGACGGACTGGGCGTTAAAAATGGCGTAATCGGTGTCCCAGTCGTACGTCCGCCGCGTTGGGTCGCCCGCCTCGAAATCCCGATACCGCTGGCTTGCCTCGACGATCCATCCACTCAGGTGCGCTAATATCTGTTTTGGCGACCACTCGCCGCACGCCCCCGACCGCTCGCGCAGTTCTTCCGGCAAATCGTCCATGAGCGCGAACAGCGCGGTATACCCGCGCCGGAACCGCGCGAGCGAATTGTTGTAGCTGGTCTGTTGAACGTCACGAATGGTCATAATCGCTCCTGAACAAAAAGCGCCCCTTCGTGGAAGGAGCGCGAACAATCGTCGTCACGATCTAAGCCCTCATCTTCCAGGGTTGCCCTGACGGATTTAGCACCTTCCCGACGCTTCGGGGGTTGCCGCGGGTTCCTTGAGCCGTTCTCTCCCCCGCTCTTGATGAGTCGTATGCAATTGTGCCCACATGCTAATTCATCTACCGGGCGGTGTCAAGATGAAGCGAGTAATATAGGGATTATTCGATATATCCCTGATGCCTCTGATCGACGCACGTCGCTACGCCTGGGAATCGAGACATCATTTGACAAAGGACACAAAGGTAGCGTTATTTGGAGTATGATCGGGCGCACCGTTATCAAGGAGAACACAGCATGTCGACCTTCCTCGTCCTGATTTTTCCGTCACGCGGCACGCTCGTCGATGCCGTAGATCGTCTTCAGTCCCTCAAGGACGTTCACGTCAAACACACGGCGCTGATTTCCAAAGCGGAAGACGGCGAAACCCTGGTCTACGAGGACGACATCAGCCCGGTGGAGGGGAGCATCACGGGCGGCACGCTCGGCTCGCTCATGGCGGCGCTCGGCGTCGCTCAGCTTGGCGCGTTCCTGCTTCCGGGCGTCGGACCGATTATCGCCATCGGCGCGGGCGCGCTGATCGGCGGCTTGCTCGGCAGCGCGGCGGGAGGCATCACTGCCAAGCTGTTGGATTTTGGCTTCGACAACGCCCA
>CALMDI010000261.1 GCA_937864975.1 uncultured Chloroflexota bacterium
CCGACTCTCGCCCCAGAGCCGACAATACACTGCAAGCCATTTTCCGGCAGCCCGGCTTCAATCAGCAGGCGAGTCAGCTTGAGGGCGGAGAGCGCCGTCTGGTTGGCGGGTTTGAGGATGACGGCATTTCCCGCCGCGAGCGCCGGTCCGATCTTGTGGACGACCAGCAGCAGCGGATAGTTAAACGGCGCAATGGCGACGACGACCCCGCACGGAACGCGCAGCGTGAAGCCCATCTTCCCACGCGCGCCCACCTGCGCGTCCACGGGCAGGGTTTCACCGCGAAGCTGGCTGCCCTCAAAAGCCGACAGGCGCAGTAAGTCCGGCACGCGGCTGGCTTCCCCGCGCGCCTCGCTCAACGGCTTGCCCATTTCCATACTGACCGTTCGCGCCAGGTCTTCGACATTTTGCGCGACCAGGTCTGCCGCACGCATGAGAATCGTATAACGGTCATACGCCGTCAGGCGGCTCATCGCATCGGCGGCTTTTTCCGCGGCAGCCAGCGCCTGCTCGATCTGGTCTGGCGTTGCCGAAGGAACCGCGTCGATTTCCTCGCCCGAATACGGCGAAATAATCGGAGTCATCGCCGGAGAGTCCACCCACTGACTGTTGATGTACATTTTCATAAACAAGGTTCTCCAATGCACGAACGGGCGGCGCGTCTAGCTCATCGTGACGATACGCCCTTCGCGCGCGGACTCGTACAGGGCGACAAGGGTTTGAACGTTGGCGCGGCTATCGTCCAGAGAAATCACGGGAGGCACGCCGTCGAGAATGCTGGCAGCCATCGACTCGACCTGATACAGGTAGGCGCTGCGCCCGTCGAAGGTGAGCGTTTCGTCCTTCAGATGGTCGGTGCTGTCCCCAAACGTCGCCTTTGTCGATGCGCCGCCCGACACGACACGCGCGTGTGTCGGCTTGCCGGGCTGATGAGTCCAGGGAACATCGAGCGTGATGTGCCCGTTGCTGCCGATAACCTCCGCACCCCAGTGCGGAATCGACTGAAAGCTGCACACAAACTGCGCGACTGCCCCACCCTCAAAGCGCATCTGACCGGACAGCCCCACGTCTACGCCGCGCTCGCTCGTCGTCTGGAAGGCGACCACTCCGGTAGGATTCGCGCTCATCATGGTTCGAGCGAAGCTGACGGGATAGCTGCCGATATCCCAGAGGGCGCCGCCGCCAATCGCCGGGTCAAGCCGAACATCCGCTTGGTTCGTCAGCGTAAAGCAAAACGTCGCCTGAATGGCGCGAATCTCGCCCAACACGCCGTCGGCAATCATCTGCCGAAGTCTCTGCGTCTGCGGGTGAAAGCGAACCATCGCGGCTTCCTGCACGACGACGCCGTTGCGGCGCGCGGCGGCAGCCATGCTGTCCACCTCGGCGGGGGTCAGCGCCAGTGGTTTTTCGCACAGCACGTGCTTGCCCGCGTCTGCTGCCTTCACCGTCCATTCCTCGTGAAGTCCGTTCGGCAGCGCGATGTAAACCGCGTCGATCTGCGGGTCAGCCAGCATCGCCTCGTAGCTGCCATAGGCTTGTCGAATGCCGTGTTCAGCCGCATACGCCGCGGCTTTCTCCGCGCTGCGACTGGCGACGCCCCACAGTTCGCAGCGAGCCGCCTCGCGAAAAGCCGGTATCAAACGCTCGTTGATGCGCGCGGTGCTCAGTAGACCCCAGCGAACGGAAGACTCGGTCATAGTCAGGACGCTTTCTCTGCGACGTTGTTTCGACGCTGACGTAGGATATCGCTCCGTTCCTTCAGTCCTGGCGCAGTCATAACTGTTTCGTTGTTGCCCCCATCCCCACCCCTTCCCCCACAAGGAGGGAAGGGAGTCAGAAAAGACTCTTCAGAAAGCCCCTCCCTCCTTGTGGGTGCTCAGGGGGTCGGCACAAAGTGCCGACTGAAGTTCCCGCCAAAGGCGGGAACCCCGCGCAAGGGATTTAGGGTGGGGGATTATCAGTCACAAAAATTCACAACGATTTACGACCACATCTCACTTAGTCCTGGCGCAGCGACACGACGTCTGACCAGCGCCCCGATTCCCACGATTGCTGCGCCGCCGCCTGAAACTCCGCGACCCGCAGCGCGTCGGCAAAGCTCGGCGCGCGCTGCTCGCCCGTACTGATCGATTTCAGGAACTGATAGGCTTCGATCACTTTCAGATCGTCGTAACCGAGTCCGGTCGCTGGCGCGGGGTTGAAATTGGCGTGACCGGGATGCTCAGGACCGGACATTAACCGGACGTAGCCGTCGTGGACGCCATCGCCGGTCGGCATGTAGACCATCAGCTCGTTCATCCGCTCGAAGTTCCAGCTTATCGCGCCTTTGGTTCCGTTAATCTCGAACGCCATCTCACATTTCGGACCGAAGATCACGCGGCACACTTCGAGCGACCCAACCGCGCCGTTTTCAAATTCGACCAGCGCCCCGACATAATCCTCGTTGGTCACGGCGCCTTTTGGTCCGTCGGTTCGCGTGGTGAAATGCGTCCCCTCGCCCGGCGTCGCCAGCGGTCGCTCCTTGATAAACGTTTCCTGTTTAGAGACCACATTCTTTACCGGACCATTCAGCATGTGCGCCATGTCCGCCACGTGCGACATCAGATCGCCTAACGTGCCCATTCCGGCGACGTCACGCTCGAAGCGCCACGAGCGCACCGAATGCGGATTGCTGCCATACATGGCGAAGAAGCGACCGCGATAGTGCGTGATCTTACCGAGCCGTCCATCCTGAATAAGCTGGCGTGTGAACTGAACCAGCGGCGCCCAACGGTAGTTGAAGCCGACGAACGACAGAACGCCCGCTTTCCGAGCCAGACCTTCAATCTCCGCGGTCTCGTCAGGCGAGCGCCCCACAGGTTTCTCGCAAAAAATGTGCTTTCCGGCAGCCGCCGCGGCGCGTTCGCCACCGGCCGCGCGTACCTCGATATGGATCTGGCGCAAATCCGTTTCCCCGGGCGCGGCCAGGACCTGTTCGCGCCAGCGCCATTCACGCCCGGCCATCTCGGTCGTGCCCTCGGTGGTGTCGAGCCCGGGCCAAGCTTTTTGTATCTGGTGGGTGACGAGTCGATTCTGCGCCACCCACATGGCCAGAGCGCGGTCACGCAAACTGGAGCTGGTATCGATGCTTTGACTCAAGGCACGCATCACGGCGGCGAGCGCGATGGTCAGCACCGCCAGCGCCACCAGCACTTCCACCAGGGTAAAGCCTCTCTGTTTCTCGTCATGCCGACGGGGGCCTGCCTCGCCGGTAAGACGATCAACGGGCTTGTTCAGCGTTTCCCTAAGGAAGCTCTGAATAAATACCCACGTTCCTTTTTCGTCATGCCGGCTTTCGCCGGCATGACGACAAGCGGACTTGTTCAGAGTTTCGCTAACTGGCACGGCGCGGTTCCGGCTGCTTCGATTGAATTTTCCCATTCGCCAATCCCAA
>CALMDI010000262.1 GCA_937864975.1 uncultured Chloroflexota bacterium
CGATGTAGGCCATAATGCCGAGGTCAATACGACCGCGGCCGCCGGAGGAGGATTCGAGCAGGCCGCCGGGGTGCTGCTCGCGCAGCTCGCGGAAGATGTCGTACAGACCGGTCGTGTGCCGCACCCACAGCTCGCGGTCGCGCCCCTCCGGCGCGTCGTGCCAGCCCGGCTCGCTGAAGTGGCGGTTCATGTCCCACTTGATGAACTTGATGTTGTGATTGGCGAGCAGGTCATGCATAAAGTGGAGGATAAACGCCTGCACATCCTGGCGGGACAGGTTGAGGACATACTGGTTGCGGTGCATACTGAGGGGGCGGTTGGGAAAGTGATAAACCCAGTCGGGATGCGCCCGGTACAGGTCGCTGTCGGGGTTCACCATTTCAGGCTCAACCCATATCCCAAACTCCATGCCCAGTTCGTTAACCTTGTCGATGAGCGGCGTTAACCCGTTCGGAAATTTCTGTTTGTTGACGTACCAGTCGCCCAGACCCGCGCGATCATCGCGGCGCTGCCCGAACCAGCCGTCGTCCATGATAAATAGCTCGACACCCATTCTGGCGGCAAGCTCGGCGGCGCGCGTCTGGTTCTCGTAATTCACGTTGAATTCCGTCACAAACCAGGAGTTGTAGACGACGGGACGAACGGTTTTCGCCGTGACACGGGGCAGGACATGCTCAAGCTCATAGGCGTGGAGAAGTCGGCTTGCATCGCCATACCCGTGTTCCGTAAAGCCGCCCACAAAAACGGGTGTATCAAATCGCTCGCCCGGCTCAAGACGCCAAAGAAAGTCGAAGTCGTGGATGCCCCCGGTGACGCTCACCTGCTCGTAAGCGGTACGTTCGATGACCAGCTTATAGTTGCCGCTGAAGGCGAGCGCGCCGAACCAGACCTCGCCGTGTGTTTCCGTAGCGCTGCCATCGGCGCCGAGAGCGAAAAACGGGTTGGAGTCGAAGCCCGAACTTCCGCGACGGCGTTCCACGACGTGTTTGCCCATCGGCAGGTCGCCGCGTTGAATCTGGAACTCGCCGCCCCACTTTCCATTGAGCGTGGTCAGCGTGTACGAGTCCCGCCGTGGTAAGCGCCATGCCGCGGACAGAATTTGCTCGATCTCGATGGGGTGCTGACCGGTGTTTTCGAGGCGTGCAGAGCGCTCGATCAGGTTGAATTCGCGGAACACGCGGTAGGTTAATGTTACCGCAAGCGGGTAAACCGGGTCGCGGAGTCGAATCGCCAGCGTCGCAGTGCCGTCGTCCTCGTGAATCGTGGAGTCGACGTAGTCGAGAAGCACAGCCCGAACCCCATCGTCAAATCGCACTTTCAAACAGGGTTCGTCGAATTTAAAGTTGCCCCATGCCGGGAACTCCCCACGCGCGCTGCGGGTCATTTTTACTTCTGCATCGAATCCCGGCGCCGGTCTGTAGTCCCCGGAGCGGGTGAGCTTTGCACCCCAGTAGATATGGTAAAGACCGTCAGTGTGGCTCCACCCGATCACATAGGCGGTGTTCCGTGTTTCAAGCACCCACAACGGCGCTTTATCGGGTGTTTCGTGAGTCTCGATAATGGGCATCAGGTTCCCCACCATTAGCGCTGCCAGCGCGCGTCATGAGGGAACAGCTTCCGACCTGGGGAGGGACTGTACGCACAGGCGCAGGGAAGGGGAAATAACATCTCGCAGCCAAAACTCACAAAGAATCTGCCTTTATTTGCATACCTTACCCAAAGATACCCTGAGGGTGGGCAGGGAGCAATAGAAAATCGCGTCATTCAGTTGGACTATATTCTGATTTGATTTGACCTGTTTCCGCCCGGAAACCGGAGCAGACTCCGACAATCTTGCGATAATCGCCGAGGAGGGTTTGTCGTGGGGATGATGTTAAAGCCTGCTGAGGCGCAGCGCCCGGCGGGGCAATTTCCGCGATTCTAATGGCGACGCGCGGCATCCACGGGCAGGCGTATGACACGCACGCCGAACGGCTCGCTCTTGCCTTTTAGCTCTAAGCGGCGCTGTTCCAGGTCGGGTCTATCAAGCCCGGCAGAGGCATAGGTATCGTCGCTGACGAGAATTTCACCGGCGGGCGCGTTTGACGCGAGCCGCGCCGCCGTGTTGGCGGTATCGCCAAGCGCTGTGAACTGGGTCACCCCGGCGGAACCGACCGCGCCGACAAAGGCGATACCTGTATGAATGCCTACTCCGACGGGCAGCCAGGGTCCGTCGGGACGGTCGTGTCCGGTCGCTTTCAACAGCAGGTGCGCCGCCTCCACCGCCCGCCGCGCATGGTCGGGTCCGGCGATCCCCGGCAGATACATGACGGCTGCCTCATCGCCGACGAATTTTTCGATGAGACCATCGGTGTGCGCCGCCATTGTGGTCGCCGCGCCATAAAACCGATCCATGAGCTGGCTGAAGACCGATGGACTCATCTGCTCGGCGATAGTCGTCGAGCCGCGAACGTCCGCGAAGAGCAGCGTCACCTCAATTTCCGCGCCGCCGGGATTCCCTTTCGCAAAATCCTCGCAGGCGTTGCACATCATCGGATTCAGGTTGCCCGGATGCCGG
>CALMDI010000263.1 GCA_937864975.1 uncultured Chloroflexota bacterium
CCTGTTTCTGCGATGGAAGCTAATCGACAATCGATTGTGTCACATTCGGCGTTTCTGGTCGTCAAGATAGCGCTGCAAATTTTGGCGTCCACCGAGTGGCAAATTGTTGGCGGGTTGCCACTGATTGATAGGAGCGCTACGCGGTTGCTGCTCACCGATTAAATGGCGCAAAAGCAATACTGTCTCGCGTGTATTTTCTTCAGTATCGATCCGCGCCTTAAGATAGTCCCTCAGCGCCCACAACCCCATACTCCCAAGAATAACCAATATTTCCCGCATCCAGACCTCTGTTTGTTCTACAGTGCGGGCATCCGTAAGAAACTGCTCGACATTGACCTGCTCTGAGCCGTAGACCTGAAGAAACTGCGCCAGACGTTCCAAGACCTGCGTGGGGATTGGGAATGTCACTGTGCTCAGTTGGTAGAGATAAAGCCCTGACAACGCCAGCAAACGGCACGAAGCGCCCACGGGCGAAGGATACTGACTCTAGTTGGACGGTTGCTCTTCGTCGGAACCATTATCGGTTTCCCGCAGAAGCTGCTCCACCGCTGCATCCAGCGCCACAAGATCGTCGTGAACAATCTGCCAGACAAGTGCGGGCTTAATACTGAAGTAATGATGAAAAAGCTTATCTCGAACGCTCAATTTCGCGCCAGGGCACGGCGGGCACGCTCGCCTGCACATCGTCAGGCAGGTTCTTCACCGCTTCACCAATGACCATCCGGTTATAGAGCGTGCCATGAAGGCGCATTTCGTCTGATGTAAAAGCCGCTTCCTCTAGCCCTATAGTGAAACGACGGATATTCGCATGGCGATCCGAATATCTTCCAATTAAAGGCTAAAATCCCTCGGCATAGCGCACCTCTGGTAAGACGTATGGGTGCAGTTCGGGGCGCAAATCTTCCTTTGGCACCAAGTCCACCGCGTAGTTCAGATTGTCTTCCAGGAAGTTCCAAACGGTCATCCAGCGTCGCCAGGTGAGGTTTTCCCTTGCAAACAGGAGATCAAGATCACTGCCCGGCTTCTGCTCCCCGCGCACGTATGAGCCGAACACACCGATCTTCACGACACCCATCGAACGCAATTCCCGTCGATGAGCAGCCAGGAAATCAAGGATGGTGTCGGCGGTCCAGACGAGCGTACTTTGCTCGGTCATCGAAGCACATGTCTCCAGTAAACGCTACTTCTTCGCAAACGGCACGAAGCGCCGCGCCCAGCGGCTGAGGATGTTGCCGCGCGCGTTCTTCCATGCGCGATCCGCGGACTGCGCTTCCGGGGTCGTGTCGGCGGCTCGGCGCGCCTGCGGGCGCGGACCATAGCGCTCGGACGTATAAAGGTTTGTGATCGCGCTGATCGGCGGCTCGGCAGCCGGGATATCGCGCAGAATTCGCATTCGTCGTTCGTCCGGCGTCTGCTGCTCGGTCAGCCGAATCCCGATCAACGGCAGGTAGCGCTCCAGCCGCGCATATGCCCGTGTCACCGGGCTTAAGCCGCGCATCCCGCGCCATTCCCACCACCAGTAAACGAAAACGCCGATGGCAACGACGAGCGCGACCAGCAGAATCGCGCCGAGAATCAGCCCCAGCGTCGGCAGAAGGAACGACAGCGGTCCCGGCGGCTGCGGGCGGATCGGCGGAGGCTGCGTCGGCACGATCACCGGCGTTGGCGTGGGAGTTGCCGTAAAGGTGGGCGTCGCCGTCGGGAACAGGTTGCTCTCCGGCTGCGGTGGCACCACGCCCGCGCCCGCGGTCGGCGTGGGGCTTGGAGTCGGCGTTTCGGTGGGCGTCGGGCTGGCATCGGGCGGCGGCACGGTGGGCTGCTGTCCCTGCGGCTGTTCATCGCCGCGGTTAATGGGCGCCTGCGCGGCGGTCGGCTCGAACTCGACCCAACCGTAGCCGGGGAAGTAAACCTCGACCCAGGTATGCGCGTCGCGCTCGCGCACCACAAACGCCTGCTCCGCGCCATCCCACTCGCCCTGCGCGAAGCCTGCCGCCATGCGCGCGGGAATGCCCTGACTGCGGAGCATGACGACCATCGCTGAGGCATAGTAATTGCAGTAGCCCTCGCGCAGATCAAACAGCAGCCAATCGACCGGGTCGCGATCCACAGGCGGCTGGGGAATCGACTCGTTGTACTCGACGTTGCTACGAAGCCACGCCTCAATCGCGCGCGCCTGATCGTAAGGCGTGGTCGCGCCCGCTTCCGCGACAATCTGCTGGGCAAGCTGCGCCGTGCGCTGCGTCACGGACGCCGACAGGGGCAGGTAGAGATCGGCGATCCACGTTGGGTAATTGCGGTCGGTCTGGCGAAGCTGCGCGGCGTTCGCATTGCTCATCAGGCTGGTTACAGTATAGCTTTCGCCTCGGTTCAAGACCTGAAGCGGGCGAATCACGGAGACATTCATGTTGATCTCGCTGCCGTCGGGTCCGTAGTAGCGCAAGTCGGTGCGGGTCGGCAGATCGACCCGCTGCGGCTGCGGAGCGGCGTAGATAATCCGCGAGGCGCCCAGCCCCATCGTAAACGTCTGCTGCACCAGCACGCGCGCGCCTTCGATGGTCGGCTCGTGGACAATATCGAGCGGGATTTCGGGATCGGTCAGGCGGGTATCGGCGGCGGATGTCCAACGCCCGGCGTCGTAAAGGTCGAAGACGCGCGAGCGCCAGTAGTAGCGCCGTCCCAGTGGGGCATTCACCAGCAGCACCACCTGATCGCCCAGCCGAATCGCGCCGCCAAGCTGAAGCGAGTCACCACCGTAATAGTCCGCGGTCGTCGGTCCCTGCGTTTCAACCGACGAGAACAGGCGATTCCACAACTCGCTCAACTGCGTCAGCGGCTCGGACTGCATGAACTCCTGAAAGCGGTCCAGCCGTTCTTGCAGGTCGCCGGACGGCAGCCCCCAGCCAATGAGCAGCGCGACCAGCGCGAGCACCGCGCCCATACGGAAAAACTGGCTGCGGAGCCGGCGCGGCACGCGAATGCCGTTGACGTACCAGTCCCATTCGCGTGCGTCGAGGTTGGAGCGTACGACGAGCAGCAGCGACAGAAACATGAAAATAATGATGTAACGATTGAGATCGACGTTGCCGGTGTAGTAGACGCTGTTCGAGACGAGAATTAACCCCGGTGGGAGAATCGCGCGCCAGACCCGGTCGACGCGGAAGATGTGCCAGGCGATGTTAT
>CALMDI010000264.1 GCA_937864975.1 uncultured Chloroflexota bacterium
GGCTGTCCGTCAACACGATTGCGCCCATGTTCGGCTGCCCGTCCTCGGTGATCGAGCTGCCATTTAGAGCGGTTGATTTTGGCAACGGACCCGACAGCCTGCTGCCGCCGGGCTGCGCCCGTTTTGGCGCGTCGATGGTGGATGTGCTGAACCTACTGATTTAGCGCTATCGGCTGGCATTTACGCCTCTGTCTCGTGCTTTTGCGGAACCCGAATCTCAACCTGTCCGTTCAGGGTCCGTACGTCGAAATTCGGCTGGTTGTAGCATGTCGGTCCGTGAACGACGCCGCCATCGCGCACGTCATACACCGAGTCGTGCCACGGGCACGTCACCTGATGTCCGTCGAACGTGCCTTCTTCCAGCGGTCCGCCCGCGTGCGCGCAGACCGCGCCAATCGCATACACTTGCCCGCCCTTGCGGTAAAGCAGAATCTTTTCGTCGTCCAGTTCCACGACGCGCCGTTCCCCTTCCGCGAGCGACAAGGCGGGCAGAAGCGGCATCCAGTCATCCGGCTTGGATGCGCGCTGAGCGTGATCCGCGCCGACTTTGTAGCGGAACGCCATCTCGCCGCCGAGCCACGCCGACAGCGCGCCGACGCCAAGCGCCATGCTCGATAGGAGAATGCCAAGCCCGCGATTGCCCGACTTTCGCGCCCGCAGCGACAGGAGATACGTCACGAACAATGTCCCGTTCAAAATGCCGTGCGCCGCGCCATACTCGACCGCTTCCTGCTTGATCGCGGAATAATCCGCCAAGCCTGTAATGGCGGTCGGCACGACCATCGCCGTGCCGAGCGTCAGCAGGGTATCCGCGGCATCTTGCATCTTTTCGCGCTCGCGGCGTCGGCTCGCCGTCAGCGATAGCACATCAAAAACCGTGCCAAACACCCACGCGCCGATGACCGTATCCGTCAGCACCGGGTGCAGGGGATGACCGAGCCAGGTGCCATGCAGCAGATCGGCAATGGTTCGTCCCACGGGTCCGCTGATGAGCGCTTTGTGGATCGTGTGCTTAACTTCGGTGCCGCCTTTTTTCAGAATCGACATTTGCTCAATGGTCGTGTCGATCCGCTCGATGGCGGGTAACACTCGTGCGGGCATCATGTTCCTCCTGGTGCGTTGCGTGCCGGTCAATTACAGAGGATGCTGCCTTAAACCAGCCTCTAGACTGCCCACGGGAAGGTTTCGGGCGGCTCCAGCGTCTTCACTGGTTCCACGTGGAGCGGGTGCAGCGCCTGGGTCTGGTCGATGTGAAGAAATGCGTCGTAGCGCCGCGACAGCGAGGTCGGCACGTAGTTGCCGAAGCGCTCATGCATCGGGTTGTAGACCACGCCAATAGCGCGGTGCCCGCGCGTGCGGCGGAACAGGTCGGCGTCCGCGCCGAGTGTGTTCATCAGGATCATGCCGTTCGCGCCTTCCAGCGCATGATGAAGCACGTCTTCCCAGCTATCGGCGCGCGCTTCCGGCACGTCCATCACTTCCATCGGCGCGTCCCACGCCTCCCCGGCAATCACCGTGCCGCGATGCGACCCGAAACCGACCAGCACCACGCCTTCGCCGCCGCGTTTTTCGCGCATCAACTGCCCGACGTTGACCATACCCGCCGCTGCCATATCGGTCGCGCGGGCGTCGCCGATGTGCGTGTTGTGCTCCCACACAATCGCCTTCGACTGCGGACCGTGATGCTGCACCAGGCGTTCCAGCGTGTCCACCATGTGTGTGTCTCGCAGGTTCCACGACGCCGCGCCGCCTTCCATCATCGTCCGGTAGTAGCGTTCCGCGCCGAGCGCGACCAGCGCATTTTGTTCGGCGTTAAACGCTTCCTCGCCATCGCCCGGCAGCGCTTTATACGTCGGCATCTTGCGGCGTAACTCTGTCAGCAGTTCCAAAACGTCCGCTTCGCACGACGCGGGCACGAGGCGGGTTGCCCAGGCATACGCCTGCACGTCGCGGTCGTAAGGCTGAAAGCAGACGTAGGCGCGCCGCGCCAGCGCCGCTGACTCGGCGTCTACGCCTTCAAGATACTCGCTGACTTCTTGCAGCGATTCCCACAGGCTGTAAACGTCCAGCCCGTAGAACCCGGCTTGACGCGCGGCTGGCAGCCCCCGGTTATGCTCGCGCATCCACTCTGCCAACGCGACAACCTCCCAGTTCGCCCACATCCACGTGGGCCAGCGGTTAAATGCGTCGAGAACGTCGACCGCTTTTTCGCCCGCGTCTTCATAGCCGCGAACATACCGGTTGACACGGTAACAGTCGGGCCAATCGCCCTCGACGGCGACGAAGGAGAAGCCTTTTTCCTCGATCAGCCGCTGACTGAGCCTCATTCGCCACAGGTAGTATTCCGACGTGCCGTGCGAGGCTTCGCCCAGCAGGACAAAGCGCGCATCCCCAATTTGCTCCATCAAGGGGTCGAGATCGTCCATTGTTTCAAGGAGGTGAGCGTGGCGGTTGATGGCGTCGCCGAGCAGTCGATCGCTTGAAGGATTCGTCATCGTCGTTTCCCTTCGCTTGCTCAGAGCGTCCAGCCTCGGAACGCGATCAAGTCTCTCCCAGTTTACCACCAATCGTGATACAATTAAAATCGTAATGTCGGATGCTAAACGGACTCTTATCTTTAACGTCTGGTGGTTGCAGGAGGACAAATCATGACTATCAGGGTTAATCAGGCGGCGATACGCCATGCGAAAAGCCTGATCCGTGAGGGGAAGGTCGTTCAGGATTCGGACTGGAGTCGCGCCAACCCAACATCGGACGAGGAAAACCGCTTTCTCGAAAAGGAGAATTGGACGGAGTACGGCAGGTGGTATCTCGCGCTCGATACCGATGGCAACGAGGAAACGAAGGAGCGCTACAAGTTTCCCTATGGCGATTTCAAGAAAGTCCACCGGGATGGTGTGATCGCTGCCAAGCAACGCGCGGCGCAAAACGACTATGGGGCAATTGAGAAAGCCGCCGACGAATTGCTGGATCTGATCGACAAAGACGCGGAGAGCAGCCAGAAGAGGTAACCGGGTGTCCAGGGGCAAGGCAAAATGGACGAGTCCTCGACTCGCCCATACGCATGAAGATAAGGCATTGCCCTCGCTCATCGCCGCCACGCAACCCCTATCCCCCCGCCCTCGCGCGGGGCTCCCAACTGGGGCGGGGACTTTCAGTCTGCGCTTCGCGCTCACCCCT
>CALMDI010000265.1 GCA_937864975.1 uncultured Chloroflexota bacterium
CTCACCGGCGAGCACGTCGCGCCGGGCGACGTCCTCATCGGGATCCCGTCGCCCGGGCTGCGTTCGAACGGCTACTCGCTCGCCCGTCGCGTGCTGCTCGACCGCGCCGGCCGCGCCCTTGACGCCCCTGCCTACGACGGCGCCCACCACACGCTGGCCGACGAGCTGCTCGAGCCTTCCCGCATCTACGCCCCCGCGGTCATGGCCGTGCAGCGGGTCGTCGACGTCCGCGCCGCCGCCCACATCACCGGCGGCGGGCTGCCCGGCAACCTCGTGCGGGTGCTGCCCAAGAACTGCGACGCCGTCGTGGAGCGCCGGTCGTGGGAGTCGCCCCGCATCTTCGGGGAGATCCAGCGCCTCGGCGACGTCTCCGACGATGAGATGGCGCGGGTCTTCAACCTGGGCGTGGGCATGGTGCTGGTCGTTCCCGAGGACGAGTCGTTCCGTGCCTTGGACGTCCTGCGCAGCCACGGCCATGCTGCAACCGTTATCGGTGCCATCCAACGGGGAGACCAACAGGTGGTACTGCAGTGACGACGCTTGCTCGGGGGCTGCGCCCCCGAACCCCATCTGCGTCCGGCTCGCTGGCGCTCGCTCGGCCGCGTCGTCACGGGGGGACCCCGTGACGACCGTTCTCGTGGTCGATGACGACCCCGCCCAGCAGCTTCTGTTCAGCCTCCTGCTCAACCGTACCGGATTTGACACGGTCACCGCGCAAAGCGCCTTTGAAGCGCTGAATATCCTGGCGTATGACAACCGGTTTGACGTGGTTTTGACGGACCTGAGGATGCCGATGATGTCCGGCGTGGACTTTGCGCGGGAAGTCCAGCATCAGTTTCCGAACCTCCCCGTCGTTCTCATGAGCGTGCGCCCGGAAGCGCACTGGGATGACGATATGCCCATGCTGGGCGTCGCGTTCCTGCAAAAGCCGTTCAACCGCGATCAGTTGCTCTACGCGATGCGCTACGCGATGGGACAAAATCAGGCATTGTGTTAGTCAACGCCTTTCGCCATTCGCACTTCACAACAGCAACCGACTAATCGCCCTCCTCGCAGGGCACGCTTTCCAGCCAGATGCGCCCGAACCTACCTCCGGGCGCGATAGTTGCAAGGTCAAGAATGAGCGTCAACTGATTGTCGTCCAGCGAAATCTCATCGGTCACGTCGAGCATCACCGCTTCGCTTCCCTCCCAGATGACGTTTTCCCGCAGTATCACCTTCACCTGCCCCGGCAGCGCGTCGAGGTGCAGCCTGTAGCGCACGCAAATGTCCATTGGTTCCAGCGAAAACGGGCGCGAGGCGCGAAGCTCCCAGCCGGGTTCGGGCGCGACTGCCCGCCACGCCGAGAGCGCGCCCACCGTCATCGGCTCCTGCTGGCTCAGAACAGGCTGGGCGCGGTGGTACTGCCAATCGAAGGCGAGAGAAATGAAACGGTCTGCCATCGTCAGCCGAGTATAACCGATTGCCGAATCATCCAAGCAGGCGTCGGGCGGCGTTCTATATCCAGGCGCGCCATTGCATCGAGTGACGATGCCTGCTTACAATACAGCACACGAACAATCATTCGCCTGAGGTTTCCATGCGCCCGACGGTGCTGTTCTACAATCCTATCAGCACATCCCCCGGCAAGCAGCGCCTGCCGCTGTCGCTGCTCGCCGTGTCCGCCGTGATCGCGGACGATTACGACGTCGAGTTCATCGACGGCAATCTCGTGCCCGATCCCGCCGAACGCATTATCGAGCGTGCGAAGGCGACAGGCGCGAAGCTGCTCGCCTGTACCGTCATGCCGGGTCCGCAGCTTCGGCAGGCGGTGCCCGCGTGCAAGCGCGTCAAAACCGAGCTTCCCGACCTGACAATCCTGTGGGGTGGCTATTTCCCGACGCAGCACGACGAGGTCATCCTCCGCAGCGGCATTGTCGATTACATCATTCAGGGACAGGGCGAAGCGCCGTTCCGCCAGTTTGTCGATACGCTGCATCATGGCGGCACGCTGACCGACATTCCCTCGCTCGGCTACAACGACAACGGCACGCCAAAAGTCAACCCGCGCGCGCCGGTCGTGCCGCTGAACGGGCTGCCGTGGTATCCGTATGACAAAATCGACGTGGATCGCTACGTCGGCAGGAGCTATCTCGGAAAGCGCGTGCTGTCGCACAACACCAGCTTCGGCTGCCCGTTCGCGTGCAACTTCTGCGCGGTCGTCGCGCTGGCGAACCGCCGCTGGATTCCCGAAAGCGCCGAGCGCGTGGCGAACATCGTCACGCACCTGCACGACCGCTGGCAGATCGACGGGCTGGAATTTCACGACATGGATTTCTTCGTCAGCGAAGCGCGTACGGCAGACTTTGCCGACCGCATCGCGGGCAAGGGAATCAACTGGTGGGCGCTGGGGCGCGTCGATACGCTGATGGGCTACAGCGATGCGACGTGGGACAGCATGAAGCGCAGCGGCGCGAAGATGATTTTTATGGGCGCGGAAAGCGGCGACGACGAAACACTGAAGCGCATGAACAAGGGCGGTCGCTCCGGCACGCAGATGACGCTGGCGCTGGTCGAGCGCATGAAGCATTACGGCATCGTGCCGGAGCTTTCGTTCGTGCTCGGCAACCCGCCCGACCCCGCCGCCGATATCGAGGCGACAATCCGCTTCATCCGCAAGCTGAAGACGATCAACCCGGCGAGCGAGCTTGTCCTCTACATCTATACGCCGGTGCCGCAGGAAGGCAGTATTCTGCTGGACGAAGCCACGCGCCTGGGCTTCCGCTTTCCCGAAACGCTCGACCAGTGGGCAAGCCCGGAATGGGCGAAGTTTTCCATGCGTCGCGACCCCAGCACGCCATGGTTCAAGGACACGACGCGGCGGCGCGTGCGTAACTTCGAGTCGGTCATCAACGCTTATTACCCCACCGTAACCGATATGCGCCTTCAAGGGCAGTGGAAACGCTGGCTGCACATGCTCAGCGGTTGGCGTTACCGTATGGAATACTATGACTGGCCTTATGAACTGAAAGCGTTGCAGCGTCTCATCCACTACCGCCGCCCTGAAACCACCGGCTTCTAGCTGCTACTCTAAACTATATCAGGACGCATGCACAAGTGCGTCCTGATATAAATACTGCAAAACTTCTAAATAAAAGTCTTTTTTGACTCGCGGTGCATTGTCACGACCAGCGGGCTATGCTATACTCACACTATTATTGTTCAATTCCTCACAATCACCTGTAGAGGTCATATCGATGCGCCGTTTACTACGTGTAACGCCTATTTTTGTACTGCTGCTCGTCGCCGCTTGTGGTACGGTTGCCACACCGGTTTGGTCGGAACAAGCCCAGGGGACACAAGCCGCATTAGCCGTCACGTCCGACTATGAAACCTCGGTTGCGCCAACCATCACACCGCAGCCACCAACGGCTACTCCAACCGATGTACCGCCAACCTCGACATCGGTTCCGGCAACCGCCACCACAGCCCCAACCAGCGAACCGCCGACTGCGACCACTGTCCCGCCAACTGCAACACCGGTTCCGGCTGTCGCTGCGCCATCTGGTGATCCTGCCAACGGCAAAGTGCTGTTCGAGACCTTTTACGATCAGGTCAGCTTTGCCTGCGCCACCTGCCATCGTGTCGATAGCGAGGAACGTCTCATCGGCCCTGGCCTACTCAACATCAGCAGCCGCGCCGCCACCCGTGTCGAAGGCCTGGATGCGTTAGACTACATTCACGCCTCCATCGTCACCCCCAGCGCCTTTGTCGTCCCCGACTATCCTGATGGCCTGATGCCACAAGTCTACGAGCAAAT
>CALMDI010000266.1 GCA_937864975.1 uncultured Chloroflexota bacterium
TGCTTCTGGCACCCGCAATTCCGGTCGGCGCGTCATCCGAAGCCGTTGGCTTCGCTGACGGCGGCGGCTTCAAACCAAGGAGAACACATGAGTCTTGCCACCCGCATCGAGAGCCTGGTCATCCGCGTCGCCCAAGAGTTCAACGACGTCCGGGCGACCGCAGGCAATCTCGCCAGCCTGTCCACCACCGACAAGTCGAGTCTGGTCGCGGCGATCAACGAACTGAAGGCGGCGGTGCTCTCCGCAACCGCCATCGACGACAACCAGATCGCCACCTCCACCACCTACTCGTCGAACAAGATCGTGTCGCTGCTCGACGCGCTCAAGGCCGACATCCTCGGTGGAGCAGACGCCGCCTACGACACCCTGGTGGAGATCCAGCAGTTGCTGCAGAACGGCACTACGGGCCTGGACGCGCTCCTCGCTGCCATCAATCTGCGGGTGCGGTACGACGCGGCGCAAACCCTGACCGTTGCCGAGCAACTTCAGGCGCGCACCAACATTGGCGCGGTTGCGGCCGCCGATGTCGGCAATACCGACACGGACTTCGTCGTGATCTTCGACGGGGCGCTGACCTGATGAGCCTCGCGTCCAGCATCGCCGCCCTGGCTGCGCGCATCGGCTTCGAGGTCAAGACCAAGATCGACGCCACGCACCCGGGACTTGCTCGGGTGTGGGTGAGCTTTGGCTACGTGGGCGGTCAGGTCGTGATCGGCAGCGCGCACAACGTGGCCAGCGTCGTGCGTACAGCGGCGGGCCGCTACCGCGTGCATTTTGCGCTGGCGATGCCGGATGCGAACTACTGCTGGACGGCGCTCGCACGCAGCAGCAGCAACAGCGGCCAGCAGCGTGTGGCCGTCGTTCGCGCCAGCTCCGACCTGAAAACGGCCCAGTACGTCGACATCTCCTGCGCGACGACAGCAACGTCGTTCGACGACTCCTCCGAAATCAATCTCGTGGTGTACCGCTGATGGCCTACACAGAAACCCAGCTTCAGGCCCTGGAATCCGCACTCGCCAAGGGCGAACGGCGGGTGACCTTTGCCGACAAGACGGTCGAGTACCGCTCTGTCGACGAATTGATGGCCGCCATCCGCGAAGTCAGGCGGGGCCTGCTTCAGCAGGCGGCTGAGACCGGGCTGCTGCCCGGTGCGCCACGACAGATCCGCGTCACCACGCGCAAGGGGTTCTGAGATGGCGTGGTTCTCCCAAACCGTGCGCCGGTTGTTCGGTGCCTCGCCGGTACACGAAGCCGCAGGTCGTGGCCGTCGCTCGCTGGCTTGGATGCCCGGCAATCCGGGTGCGGTCGCCGCGATGCTGGCGACCAACGCCGAACTGCGCGGTAAGAGCCGGGACCTCGTTCGGCGCAATGCCTGGGCGCAGGCCGGTATCGAAGCCTTCGTAGCCAATGCGGTCGGCACCGGCATCAAGCCGCAAAGCCTGTCTGGCGACGAACGGTTCAAGGCCGAGGTGCAGGCACTGTGGCGCGATTGGGTCGAGGAAGCCGACGCGGCCGGACAGACCGACTTCTATGGCCTGCAGGCCCTGGCGTGTCGGGCGATGCTCGAAGGTGGCGAATGCCTGATCCGACTGCGGCCACGCCGTCCGGAGGATGGCCTGTCGGTGCCCCTGCAGCTCCAGTTGCTGGAGCCTGAGCACCTGCCCATCAACCTGAACACCGATCTGCCGTCCGGCAACGTCGTGCGCTCCGGCATCGAGTTCGACAACCTTGGCCGGCGCGTTGCCTACCACCTGTACCGCTCGCACCCGGAGGACGGGCCGTACTTGTCACCGATTGCCCCGATGTCGGGCCAGGGCGGGATGGACACGGTGCGCATCGATGCCAAGGAGATCATTCACCTGTTCCGCGTGCTGCGCCCGGGCCAGATCCGGGGCGAGCCGTGGCTGTCGCGGGCCCTGGTCAAGCTCAACGAGCTCGACCAGTACGACGACGCTGAGCTGGTGCGCAAGAAGACCGCCGCGATGTTCGCGGGTTTCGTCACGCGCGCCAACCCAGAGGACAACCTGATGGGCGAAGGTGCAGCGGACGCCGACGGGATTGCGCTCGCCGGGCTGGAACATCGGGGATGACGCGGTTGCTATCCTGCTTCGCAGAGGCTATCTCTATGACTCGTCCATCTTTCCGACCAGCCTGACGCCGCTGCTCAAATTTCTCCACTGGCGAACGATGGCAAAGCGTGACGCGCCTGACCGCACGACGCTAGGACAGCTTGCGTACATGCTCGCGCCCGCCACGCCTTACAAAACGTCGAAACACAGCCTCTTGCGCCGCGGGAACGATGGCATTGTCGAGCTTCCCGTGACGGTCACGCCTGTGGTACGTCTACCCTTTTTCGCGACGTTTTTACTCTCAACAGGATTCCGCCTCTTTGAAAATTCGTATCGCCTCTTGAAAGCCGCGCGGCGTCCGATTCAGTTTCAATTCCATCTCTCGGACTTTGTCGACTATCGCAATCCTCTTTTGGCAGATCAGGTGCCAATTCCGGGGCAGGGGCAGTACGTCCCGAAAGCCCTCTTGATGCCCTTGGCGGAAAAGCTTGACCTCTTTCAGCGCGCCATCGACCTGATCGCACAGGACTACACCTTCGTGACCTGCAAACAAGCCGCGCTACGCATCAGCGACGCCGCGGCGACAGAATGATTTTCACACAATTCTGGAATTGGTTGGGGTTTATACCCTCTTTCTCAACCGAGACACTTCAACCCCCGGCGACCTGAATCACCTGATGACTCTGCCCCGAACGCACGAGCGCTTCGGCAATTCGCAGCGCGCGCAGGCTGTCGTCGCCGGTCACGAGCGGCGGTCGCCGGTCGCGGATCGCGCCCACAAAATCGTCAAGCTCCAGTCGCAGCGGCTCGCGTTTACTCACTTTTTCCCGAATGTGCCGCCCCTCGCTGATGCCGCGTAGAAGCTGAAGATTCTGGAACGTGTCCCCCACGTCGCCGTTCTCGTAAAACGTCAGGTCCTGAGTGATGTAATCGACTTCGATTTGCCCGCCCGCGCCGTTGATGAGCAAACGTCGGCTTTTGGTGGGCGTGAGCCAGTTCACCTGTAGCACACCCGTAACCCCGTTTTCAAAACGCAGGAGACCGCTCACCGTGTCTTCGCGGGTACTGTGAATATTCTGCTGGGTTTCCGCGAACACGCGCGTCACCGGGCTTCCGGCGAGATGGCACAGAATGTCGATGTCATGCGTCGCGAGATCGAGAATAACGCCCACGTCGCGGATACGCGCCGGGAACGGACCAACGCGCTCGGCGCGCATCTCGAAAATCGTCCCGATGCGCCCCTCGTCGAGGTAGCTTTTGAGCAGCTTCACCGCCGGGTTATGACGCTCGATGTGCCCGACCGCTAGGACGACGTTCCGGGCGCGGGCGAGGTCAATCAACGTCTGTGCGTCCCGCTCGTTGTCCGCCAGCGGCTTCTCGACCAGCGTATGAATACCTCGCTCCATGACCTCGCGGGCGACCTCAAGATGGAGAATCGTCGGCACCGCCACAGTCACAAGATCGGGCTGCTCCCTGTCCAGAAGCACCCGGTAGTCCGCATACCCTCGCACGTGATGGCGCTGCGCGGTCGAAGCGCACATTGTGTCGTCCGCGTCGGCAAATCCGACCAATTCGATCCCCGGCATCTCGCGATAAACGCGGACGTGATGCTGCCCCATGACGCCGACGCCGATCACAGCGGCGCGGAGTGTATCGGTCATAAACTCTCCACCGCCGCGACAATCGTTTCGAGATCAGCTTGCGTGAGCGCGGGATGAATGGGCAGACTGAACACCTGTCGGGTCACTTCCTCGGTCGTCGGCAGCGAATCGGTATACCCCCGATCCAGGTAAACCTGCTGCCGGTAAACCGGGATCGGGTAGAAAATTGCCGCGCCAACGCCCGCCTGTTTGAGCGCTTCAATCGCCTGATCGCGGTCGAAATTCGTTGCCCGTACCGTGTACTGGTGCCAGACGTGCTTATGCCCCGGCGGCTCGCAGGGCGTGATCACGCGGTGCAAGTGACGATTCAGGTACTCCGCGTTCGCCTGTCGCGCGGCGTTGAAGCGTTCGAGTTTGCGAATCTGCGCCAGACCGACCGCCGCGTGTAAATCCGTGAGGCGGAAGTTATAACCGAGCATGTCGTGGTGATAGCGCACGCGCGAGCCGTGAGCGCGCAGCAGGCGAACCTGCTCCGCGACCGCCGGATCGTCGGTGGTCACCATGCCGCCTTCGGCGCTGGTCATATTCTTGGTCGCGTACAGCGAAAAGCAGCCCGTGCCGAAACTGCCTGCCGGGCGACCTTTGTACGTCGCGCCGTGCGCCTGCGCGGCGTCCTCGATCACCGCCAAGCCGTAGCGCTCGGCAAGCTCCATGATCGGATCCATATCCGCCATCAAGCCATACAGGTGAACGGGCATAATCGCTTTCGTGCGCGGAGTGATGGCTGCCTCGACCAATTCAGGCGCGATGTTGAACGTATCGGCGTGAATATCCACGAAACGCGGTTCCGCGCCGGTGAACAGAACGCTGTTCGCGGACGCGATGAACGTGAATGGACTCGTGATCACCTCATCGCCGGGACCGATGCCGTGGGCGAGCAGCGCCAGGTGCAGCGCGGTCGTGCCGGAAGACGTGGCGATGGCGTATTTCGTGCCGCACAGCGACGCGAATTCTTCCTCGAACTGGGCGACTTTGGGTCCCTGGGCGACAATGCCGCTCTCCAGAACCTCTCGCAGCAAATTGAGTTCTTCGTCGCCAAATTGAGGATTTGAAATGGTTATCATCAGGGGTGCTCGCTGTATCTGGTTAGGCTAATCCGGGCTTGTGGGGTGGTATTGCCTGCCGCGCTCGTTTGGATGGGATTGGTGGCGCTGGTGGGCATGGCTGGATTTATAGCGTGGCCATGCCGATGCCGCGCTAGGTGAAGGCATGATCGCGTGCCGTCCTGGGGTCGA
>CALMDI010000267.1 GCA_937864975.1 uncultured Chloroflexota bacterium
GCACAATGACCTGCCTGTCTAACTATTCGGGAAAGGCGCCGGGCATACTCCGAGAGTCAAGAAATGCCTGCATGGAAGTGGTTGTAATGGGCAACGAAAGTATAAACGACCGAACATCAAATTTCTTTGCGTCGAACGGGCCATTTTGAAGGTGGTCAGCTAGTCACCTGCTGCTTGCTGCCGCCCGACGTGCTCGGCGGTGAAAGCGAATTGAGATAAGATCACGACGATTTCGTCAGAGCAGCGTTTGTAGAGCGACCTGTCGCCACCGGCATCAGGAGAAGGAAGTCACCATGCGCCTTGTCGTCATCGGCGGAAGCGGACACATTGGAACCTACCTCGTCCCGATGCTGGTCGAGCGAGGACACGAGGTCATCAACATCACACGGGGCGAGAGCCAGCCGTATGTGCCGCACTCGGCATGGGAAGCGGTTCAGGCGATCAGGGCGGATCGTGAAGCGGAGGACAACGCGGGAATCTTTGGCGCGCGCGTTCGCGGTTTGAAACCCGACGTGGTGATGGACTTGATCTGCTTTCGCGAAGACAGCGCGCGACAGATTGTCGAGGCGCTGCGCGGTCGCGTGCAGCACTTCCTTCACTGCGGCACCATCTGGATTTACGGGCACAGCACGCAGGTGCCCGCGACCGAAGATCAACCCCGGCGACCGTTTGGAGAATATGGTATTCAGAAAGCGGCAGTCGAAGCGTATTTGCTGGACGAGGCGCGGCGAAACGGCTTTCCAGCCACGAATCTGCATCCCGGACACATCGTCGGTCCCGGTCACACGCCGCTGAATCCCACAGGGAACTTCCGGCGCGAGGTTTACAGTCAGATCGCCCGCGGCGAAACAGTCGTGCTGCCGAACCTGGGGCTGGAGACGGTTCACCACGTGCATGGGAGCGACGTGGCGCAGGCATTCGTCCAGGCGATGCTGCACTGGAGCGCGAGCGTCGGCGAGAGTTTTCACGTCGTGTCTCCCGCAGCGCTGACGCTGCGCGGCTATGCCGAGGCGATGTTCGCGTGGTTCGGTCAGCCGGCAAACCTGCGGTTTCTTCCCTGGGAGGAATGGCGGCAAACGGTGAGCGAGGCGGACGCGAACGCGACGTGGGATCACATCGCGCACAGCCCGAACGCCAGTATCGCGAAAGCGCAGCGGCTGATCGACTATCGACCGCGCTATCGCTCGCTCGACGCGGTTTTCGAGGCGGTCACCTGGCTCGTCGAGCACGATTTCGTTCACGCTCAATACGGGTTTAAGCCGCTATCAAGACAATGAAGACGACTCGGTCGCCTCAAGCGACTGCCTTTCCTCCGCTTAAGTGACATGGTTGCATAATTCGCGATAACGTTGACAATTCACGGCAGCAAAGTTTGTGGCTATCGCCTGTTGGCGGCGGCGCTGAACTGTCGTACTTTGGCAGCGTGTGCTAAAGCGGGGCGTGTTGCCCAGACCATATGTTCCGGCGCGTGGGTTCTCGCGTCGAGAAGCGCGGAAAAAGCAGGTCTTGACGATGACAGCAGCCCCACTCCTTCCATCGCCGTTTTCCGATTACACCTGCGACCGTGCTTGCTACGACGAGATGTTCAATCGCGACGCGGAGCCGCGCGCCCACTACCAGAAACTTTACGAGCGTTTAGGCGATCTTTCGCCGGACGAGCTGCTTTCGCGCCAGCAAACCGCCGATCTGTCGTTTCTGCACCAGGGAATTACCTTCACGGTGTACGGCAACGAGGAAGGCGCCGAGCGCATTTTTCCGTTCGATCTGATTCCGCGCGTCATCAGCAGCGCCGAATGGAAGACGATTGAACGCGGGCTGACGCAGCGGATTATCGCGCTCAATCTGTTCCTGGACGACATTTATCACGAGGGAAAAATTCTCGCGGATCGAGTTGTGCCTTACGACCTGATTTATAGCTGCCGCCATTTCCGGCGCGAGATGCGCGGCGTCAAAGTTCCGCATGGCATTTACGTCTCGATCTGCGGCACCGACCTCGTCCACCTCAACGACGGTCAGTATGTCGTCCTTGAGGACAATCTGCGCGTGCCGAGCGGCGTCTCGTATATGCTCGCCAACCGGCAGGTGATGAAGCGCGTGTTCCCTCGCCTGATCGCGGATTACGGCGTGCGCCCCATCGACCATTATGGGCGCGCGCTGCTCGGCGTGCTCGAGTCGCTCGCGCCGCCGCAGCATCACCACCCGACGATGGCGCTGCTGACGCCGGGCGTCTACAACTCCGCGTATTATGAGCACATGTTTCTCGCCCGGCTGATGGGCATCGAGATGGTCGAAGGGCGCGACCTGCTCGTGCATGATAACGTCGTCTACATGCGTACTACGTCGGGTCTGCGGCGCGTTGATGTGATTTACCGCCGCGTGGACGACGATTTCCTCGACCCACTGACCTTCCGCGCCGACTCGCGGCTGGGCGTTCCCGGTCTATTTAATGCTTATCGCGCCGGGAATATCGTGCTCGCCAACGCGATAGGAACGGGTGTCGCGGACGATAAAGCCGTGTACTATTACGTGCCGGACATCATCCGGTACTATCTGAACGAGGAGCCGATCCTCGCCAACGTGGAGACATTTCTTCTGTCAGACCCGGTGCAGCGGCAGCACGTACTGCAACATATCGACAAAATGGCAATCAAAGCGGTCGGCGAGTCGGGCGGCTATGGCATGTTGATCGGCACGCACAGCACAGCAGAGGAGCGGGCAAAGTTTGCCGATCTGATTCAGGCAAATCCGCGCAATTACATCGCCCAACCGATTCTGGCGCTCTCGAAAGCGCCGTGTTTTATCGACGGGCAAATCGAGTCGCGACATATCGACCTGCGCCCGTATATCCTGTACGACGGGCAAGCGGTGACGATTGCGCCGGGCGGGCTGACGCGGGTGGCGCTGCGGCGCGGCTCGCTGGTGGTGAATTCGTCGCAGGGCGGCGGCAGCAAAGACACGTGGGTGCTCTACGACTGACAGGCAGGCTGTTTGTGGATGCCGGCATTTTTGCGAGGCTGACATGCTTTCTCGTGTTGCCGATCATCTCTACTGGATGAGCCGATATCTGGAGCGCGCCGAGCATACAGCGCGGCTGATGGACGTTCACCTCGTCCAGCTTCTCGAGCAGGTGCCCGGATTGGACACCGAGCAGCGCTGGAAGCGGCTGCTGCGGAGCCTGAACGTGACACAGCCGGACGCCGATTTGCAGGACATTGAACGGCTGACGCGCTGCCTGACCGTCGATTCGTCCAGCGCGACCTCGATTATGTCCTACGTCGTCGTGGCGCGTGAGAACGCGCAGCAGGTGCGCGAGCAGATTAGCTCGGAAATGTGGATGCAGCTCAACCAGCTTTACCTTGGCATCACGCGCAAGGAGCGGCGCACGGTCTGGAGCGCGCAGCCATATGAATTCTTTACCTCGGTCAAAGAGGGGTCGCATCTGTTTCAGGGTATTACCGACGCGACGATGAACCACAATGAAGGCTGGCACTTTATCCAGTTGGGGCGCTTCATCGAGCGGATGGTCTCGCTTGCCGATCTGGTGGATTCCTTTTTCGCGTATTCCGCGTTCGCGGGCGCGGACGATTATTTCGAGTGGCTGGCGCTGCTGAAGTCCGCCACCGCATTCGAGGCGTACTGTAAAATTTATCACGCCGACCTGCGCCCGGACTGGATTGCCGAATTTCTGCTCTTTAACTCGGAGTTTCCTCATTCAGCGCGCTTCTGCGTGGAGATGATTCTTGCGTCTCTGAACGCGATTTCCGACGCCACGACGCTGCATCGCAACAGCCGCCTGCACCGGCTGGCAGGGCGGCTGCGCTCGACTCTGAGCTATGACGAAATCGGCGAGGTGCTTGCCGGGGATTTCCACGCTTACCTTGCCGACCTCAAGCGTCAGTCGATGGACATTCACGAAACGCTGCACGAAACCTTTGTCACTTACTCCATAGAAGCCGCGCTGGCGTAGGCGGCGCACGGGGAATTCATGTACTATTCGATTCAGCATATCACCGCGTTTCGTTACAGCGAGCCGATCTCTGAAAGTGTGATGGAGGTGCGGATGCAGCCGCGCTCGGAAGGGGCGCAGCGCTGCCTGAGCTTCCAGTTCAGGATCAGCCCGAAGGCGGGGCTGACCAGCTACCGGGATTATCTTGGGAATAGCATTCATCACTTCGATATTCCGGGGAGGCACCAGAAGCTGGCGATTGTCGCGGACTCGATTGTCGAAGTGCGACCGGGTCTCGTCGTGCCGGAACGCCTGCCCGACGACGCATGGCAGCAGTTGGACGGGGAGGCTCGGACGAGCGAGACGCTGGATTATTTGCTGGCGAGCGCGCTTGCCGCGCCGACGGATTTGCTTTACGACCTGGCAGGCGACCTCGACATCCGGCGGCGCGACGACCCGCTCACGGTGCTGCGCGCGATCACCGAGGCAATGTATCACACGTTTGAATACGCCCCCGACGCAACAGAAGTCGATTCGCCCATTGACGTCGCGCTCCGCACGCGGCAGGGCGTCTGCCAGGATTACTCGCACATCATGATCGCGCTCATTCGCCAGTTGGGGATTCCAGCCCGCTATGTAAGCGGGTATTTGTATCATCGCACAGGGAATTCAGCCGACCGTTCCGCGCGCGACGCGACTCATGCCTGGGTTGAAGCGTGGCTGCCGCAGCTAGGCTGGGTAGGTTTTGATCCGACGAACAATTTGATCTGCGGCGAGCGCCATATTCGCGTGGCAGTAGGGCGCGACTACGCCGACGTTCCGCCCACCCGCGGTGTGTTCAAAGGCAGCGCCGACACTGAATTGACGGTCGCGGTCAAAGTCGCGCAAACCGATGATCTGCCGATTCTGGACGATATTCAACCGGAAACGTACACGTCGGGAGCGATGACAAGCAGCCAAGAGCAGAGCCAGCAGCAATAAGCGAACGTTTCGTTGGCAACCCAACGTCAACAGGGCGTCGGCTCCACTTGACATCGTTTCAGCCTGAAACTAACATCCGTCCCCAAGCGAGACGGGCGGGTGACTGCTGCGCGAGCACACTCCCTTGACTATCGTTACGCAGACAGACGGTTCCCGATCGCTCCCTTGAAGCGCAGGCAGCAAAGAACCTCGGCGGCGTCATGCCCGCGAGGATCAGGAAGGTGGCCAGCGCCGAACCGAGCGCCAGCAGGACCACGACCGTGCCGAACCAGCCCGGTCCGGGAAGCCCGACCGCGG
>CALMDI010000268.1 GCA_937864975.1 uncultured Chloroflexota bacterium
ATCACGCCGGAGCGCGAGCCGACGATGGAGGAAGTCGCGGCATCGCTGGAAGACGCCTACCTGCGCGGCAAATCGCACGCGATTGCCGTCATTGCCGAAGGCGCGTCCTACAAAACCACCGAGCTTGCCGAGTTCCTGACCAACAAGCAGAATGTCGGTTTTGAGATTCGCATCACGATTCTGGGGCACATACAGCGCGGCGGCAGCCCGACCGCGTTTGATCGTCTGCTGGCGACCCGCATGGGCGTAAAGGCGATGCAGTTTATCCGAGACGGGCAATCGGGCGTCATGACGGCGATGATGGGGCGTAAAATCGAGCCTATTCCGCTCGAAGAAGCGGTGAGCCAAATCCGCCCGATCAGCGAGAGCTATTACGAGATGGAGCGCTTCCTCTCGCGCTGATCTACTCGACCGCGGGCACGCTCACGTCGGCAATACGGGCGCGCACCAGCCCCAGCAGCGCCGTCGTCGGCACGCGCAAGTCCAAGCCCCGCTGCCCCGCACTGATGAGAATGTGTTCCATCTGCATCGCCGGTTCGTCCAGATAGACTATCCAATTTTTGTGTGTCAGCGCCAGCGCGCTGATTCCGCCGACTTTCAACCCGGTATGTGCTTCGGCGTCTTTGTGCGCCGCCATACGAACTTTCTTTTCCCCTGCCACCGTCGCCAGCTTCTTCAGATCGAGCGCGCGATCCGACGCGATCATGACGAGGATCGGTTTCGCGCCCGGTCGATCCGGCTCCACGACGAGCGTTTTGTACACCATGTAGGGCGGCACGCCGAGCACTTCCGCGATTTCCTCCGCGTCCCGCAAATCGTCGGGATACGGAACGACTTCATACGGAATCTTGTGCTGCTCCAGCAGCCGCATCGAGTTGAGTTTGGGGATCATGCTTTGTCGGGAGCTTCCGTAAGATTTGTCAGCGACATTTCGCTTCTCATTTGATGAGTTTCCGTTGACTGACGTCCAACCGCTTTATCGTTAGGTATTTTCAAGAGCCGATATCATTGCAGCCGGACAATAGAACTGGATAGCCTTCGTCCCCTGGCTCATAAACACCAAAATTTACTGAATATAAGCCATCTCGTATATAGGGTGAGCACCCTTCTGCCGTAACAACAAGCTCTAGTGTATTGTCCAAAGCTATGATTACTTCTTGATAGAAGCGTCCGCGCTCATCTGTAACCATATGGATATCCTCTATCGGAGAGGATTCGGGGCAATCACCAACACCTGAACTTGTCACCCTAACTTGAGCATTTGGAATTGGTTCCAAGGTCGATATGTTTTCTACAACACCCTGAATTGCCGTGCTAACATATCCACAATCCTTCGGAATACCGACGGGAAGGACACAACTGGATAAAACCCACATAATCCCAATAACCATTAATCTGTCCATTACACCCCTCAAAAGGTCAATGTGTCGAGTCACCTGTTTTCAGCATTTAGGTTTTCTTTGCGTCCTCTGCGCCTTTGCGGTTCAAACTGCCTTCACTTGTACTGACTTCTGACAACACGCGCTATTAAATTGGGTACAAGATTATTCGCGATCAGAGTCAGGCGGTCGATCAGCCGCAGCGTGACCGTTCGCTGGCGGCGGTGCGACGCGCGCACGATAGCGTCGGCAACCCGCTCCACGGGCATATACGACGGACCCAACATGCGCGTGCGCCCGCTCTTGCCGAGCCGCTTTTCGTTGAACTCCGTCAACGTCCGCCCGACGCGCATATCCGTCACCCAGATATTGTCCCCCTCCAACTCGCCGCGCAGGGATACCGCGAGGCTGCTGACAAACGCCTTGCTCGCGGCATACAGCGCCATGTACGGCGCGGGCATGTTCGCCGTAACCGACGAAATGAGAATGACGTGCCCACCACCGGTATTGCGAATCGCCGGAACCGCCGCGCGGATCGCGTTCAGCACGCCGTCGATGTTCGTCCGCAGCAGCGTATCGACATCTTCCTGAGCCGCGTCCACCAGTGCCCCGCGATGCCCCACGCCTGCATTCGCCACCACAATATCGAGCCGTCCGAAGCGCGTCACCGCCACGTCCACCGCCGCCTTCACGGCTTCGCCATCGCGCACGTCGGCGCTCAACGTCAGAATTTCCCCGTGCGGTTCAGGTAGATTCGTAATTGCCTGCTCAAGCTGCTCAAGCCGCTCGGCGCGGCGGGCAATTACGGCAACATGTGTTCCCTCACGCGCGAACGCCAGCGCCGCCGCGTAGCCAATCCCGCTCGACGCGCCCGTGATAAAAGCGACTCGATTTGGCAACAGTTCTATCGTTTCGTTTTTCCTGCGACCGGTTCTTCGGTCACCAGAGGCGCGGTTTCAAGCTCAACCGAAAGACTACCGGGGCGCAAATGATAAAACACGCATTCAAATCCGATCACCTGCCCGGTTTCGTTCCTGATAAGGTGGAAATCGCCCGGCGTGTCTTCTTCGAGGGGTGAGAGAAAAGCCATATTCTGCGGTTCGTCGAATAACACCCTCAGCGAGTTATCGGTGGGGTCAAAACGGATACTTATTTTTTGCATCAGGCTGTTCCTGTTTGTGGCGCTTGAAAGCTCAAAAATAGACATTGCTCCAAACATTGGTGTTATAAGTATGTACCAAGACATGATGATTCTTACCGACAGACACTGGCTCAATATGTATTAATTCCCAGCCACTTTCCCCAAAATTTGTTCAACTCCGGCATCATCGTCTGGGGTGCAAACTTAGGCGGGTTCTTCCAATTAGGAAATCTGGTTTTGAGGTAATCGCTCACTCCTGCGTTCTCGGTGCTCGCCCACACAAAGTCTGCTCGATATTCCGACTTTTCCATCTTAAACCTCCGAAATATTGTCACTAAACTTTACCAAACCCCACCCCGTCTCGCTTGCGCGGGGTTCCCGCCAAAGGCGGGAACTTCGGTC
>CALMDI010000269.1 GCA_937864975.1 uncultured Chloroflexota bacterium
ATCAGCACCGAGGCGGGCGTGCCCTTTTACTACGTCGATACGTCGTCCCTTCAGGGTATGTTCATCGGCACGGGCGCGATGAAGGTCATGCGTATGTACGCGAAAGCGCGCAAAGCCTCCAAAGACTACGGCGCGGCGGTCATCTTCCTCGACGAAATTGACTCGATTGGCTCGCGCTCCGGCGTCAGTCAGGTTGGCGGCACCGGTGGTATGGGCGGCAACATCGGCGGCATGGGCGGCGGCATGGGCAGCATGGGCTTGCTCAGCACCATGCTGATCGAGATGAGCGGCTTCAGCCTCGAACACGGCTGGCGCGCGCGTTTGCGAGCACGTTTCTACAAATTTTTCCTGCGCCGCAGCCCGCCCAAGCCGAATAAGCGCGTGCTGACCATCGGCGCGACGAACCGTATTTCCGCGCTCGACCCGGCGCTGCTGCGCCCCGGTCGCTTCGACAAGAAGATGCGGATCGACGTGCCCGACATGGCAGGTCGCCGGGACATTTTCACCTACTACCTGTCGAAGATGGCGCACGACGAAACGATGGAACCGGCGGTGCTGGCGTCGGAAACCCCCGGCTATTCGCCCGCCGATATCAAATACCTGCTGAACGAGGCGCTGCGCTATGCCCTGTTCGACGGGCGGCGCTACATCAGTTATCAGGATTTCCAGCGCGCGCAGCCGGAGCACGAAATGGGCTTGCGCTCGCCGCTCAAGCATATGTCGGCGGAAGCGCGCGAGCGGCTGGCATTCCACGAAGCGGGTCACGCGGTCGCCGTTCGGCTCTTCCTGCCCGATCACCGCATTTCACGCATTACGATCATCCGGCAGGGCATGGCGTTCGGACACGTCTCGCATTTCCCGGCGCGTGAATCGTACAGCGGCATGACCACAAAAGATCGCTATCTGGATCGTCTGCGCGTGTCGGTGGCGGGTAAGGCGGCGGAGATCGAATTCTGCGGCGCTCAGAATCAGACGCTCGGCGTCGCGGGCGACTTCAGCTACATTCGCTTCTGGCTGGCGCAAATGGCGAACGCGGGCATGTTCGGTCCGTTGGGCGCGGTCACGGGAACCCGCGAAGATGTGCTCCTGCGCGGCTCGTCGGTGACGCCCGACATGGCGATGGCGATGGAAGAAACGTTCCAGCAGGTGCTGTCGGAGACCCGCAAGAAACTGCGCGAGAACAGCCACATCGTGCGCGAACTCGTAACCTTGCTGCTCGAACGGCAGGAGCTTCTCGCCGTCGAAGTGAAGGAATTCTTCGACCAGTACGAATTGTACACTCCCAATCCGACAATGATGCGCGATGGCGAGGAAATCAGCATTCTCACGCCGCAGCTTCCCGAAGGCAATCAGAAGGTCGCGGCTGCCAAAGGCTAAGTGAGCGCGAAATCATGAGTCTTCAGGGCGCATCGCAGGGTGCGCCCTTTTGTTTGCCTGCATGTGCCCCATGCTCATTTGCCTGCGATGCTATACTTAGCCCCTGAAGCCAGCGTCCGCGACTGATAGCAGGACTATTGCCGGAATGCCGCCCAACCTGTCGCCCAAAGCCGTCCTCAAACCCCAGATAACCCTGCTCGTGTGCGCGCTCGTCCTGCTGGTGGCGTCTGCCTGCGGCGCGGCTGCCGTGCCCGTCATCCCAACCGAACGTCCGACCGACACGGCAACCGCCACGCCCTCGCGCACGCGCACGCCCGGCGTCGATTCCACGCCGACGCCGACCTCAACCCTGCCGCCGATGACGCCCACCGGGGGACCCTCCCCCACGTCCTTGCTCGGACCCACCCGCGCGTCCGCCGTCTCGACTGCCACGCGCGCCCCCAACCCCAACGCCCCACGCATCGAATTCTTCACGTCCGACGTGCTTGCCGTCGCGCCCGGCGACAATCTGACACTGTTCTGGTCAACACGCAACGTCACGGGCGCGACGATTTATCGTGTCGAGGCGGACGGCGCGCGGACGCAGCGCTGGATCGTTCCACCCGATGGCAGTCTGGTGGTTCCCACGCGGCGCAGCGACCGCGATCAGGTCGAGTTCGTCCTCACCGTCGGCGACGATGGGCAGCAGCAGGAGCAGGCGATGATTTTGCCGATGTCTTGCCCGGATGCATGGTTTTTCCCTTCAGGACCCGAAACCTGCCCGCAGGGACCGCCCATCGAGACGCGATTGGTCGAGCAGCTTTTCGAGCGCGGGCGCATGGTTTACGTCGACGCCACCAGCCGCGTTTACGCGCTGTTTAACGACGGTCTGGAACCCGCGTGGGTCGCCTTCGATAACCGCTATGACCCGGCGGTGCATCCCGAATCGGAGCCGAGCTTCGTCCCGCCGCCCGGTTACGTACAACCCATCCGGCATCTGGGCTTTGTGTGGCGCGGGAATGACGCGGTACGCAACCGTCTGGGCTTGGGCATCGCGCCGGAAGCCAGCTACGACGGTTTCGCCCAGGTCGCGCTGGCGGCGGGCAGCGCCGAAAGTGTCTACCTCAGCAGCGCCGACGCCTCGGTGCTCCAGCTCATCCCGGAAGGCGGAGCCTGGCAGATTATCACGCCGCCTTAATCTTGCCTCGCTATAATCCGCGCCGCCCTCCCGCTTGACGCCGAGCAGCCTGCGTTGGGCGGTCGTGAGGCTCATGGAGAACCCCCAATGATTAATGAAACCGCCTCCTCGACGGAAGACCGCCCGGCGCTGCGTTCGAGCGTGCGCGTGCCGCCGTCCGGGGGCGACAGCGCGCTCCACAACACCGACCTGCGCGATGCCGTCGCCAGCGTGTTGATGATCGAACAGGAAACGCACGACCCGGAGCCGGAACAGATCGCCCGCGATACCATCTTCGTGATGAACCCGCAGAGCCAGCTTGTCGCCAGTTACACCGGGCGTCTGCTGATCGAGTCCGAGGCGGCTTATGACCGTCTCGACGCGCTGCTGAAGCCGATGAATTATCTGCCGGTGTTCCGGTGGGCAGCCGACAGGCACGTCGTCCATATCCTGTCGGCGCGCGTCACGCCCAAGCCGCGCCCGTGGTGGATCAACGTCGTACTGCTGGCGCTGACCATCTTTGCGGTGCTCGAAGTCGGCACGCGCATGGCGATCAACGAGATCGCGGCGATTGACCTGGAAACCGCCGAACAGCTTTTCGAGAATTACTATCTGGAACTCTGGCGCGGTCTGCCCTACGCGATCAGCATTCTGCTCATCCTCGGCGGGCACGAGCTTGGGCACTACTTCGCCGCGCGCCATCATCGCATTGCCGTCACGCTGCCGTATTTTATCCCCGCGCCGTTCGTCAGCTTCCTGGGCACGTTTGGCGCCTTCATCCAGCTACGCGAGCCGATGCGCAATCGCAAGGTGCTGCTGGATATCGGCGCGGCGGGTCCGCTGGCGGGCTTGCTGTTCGCCGTGCCAATCCTGTTCATCGGCTTAAAGACGTCGGAAGTCAACCCGATTACCCCCGGCTTGCTCGAGGGCAACTCGATTCTCTACGCGCTGATGAAGATTCTTGCCTTCGGGCGCTTTCTGCCCGACGGTCAGTCCGACGTGTACATTAACCAGTTCGCGATGGCGGGCTGGGCAGGGCTGCTCGTAACCGCGCTCAACCTGATCCCGCTCGGTCAACTGGACGGCGGGCACGTGCTCTACTCCCTGATCGGCAACCGCGCGCGCTTGCTTTTTTTTCCGCTCATCGCAGCGGCAGCGGTGCTGGCGTTTTTCAACGACACGTGGATTTTGTGGGTGGTTCTGCTGGTGATCTTCGGGCGCACGTATGCCGCGCCGCTCGACATGATTACGCCGCTCGACAACCGCCGCCGCTGGATCGGGGTGGTGACGCTGCTGCTGTTCCTCGTCACGTTCGTGCCCGTGCCGCTCACGCTGGTCGAGCCGGTCGGCGCGCCGCCCATCCGCGACTCGGTGTTTGCCTTGCCCATGCTCACCGCCGCTGGCATTGTCCTGTTGCAGCGGCTGCGGCGTTAGACCACAAAATAAACCGGGGCGATCCGATTATCCTGATCGCCCCGGTTTCAGGGAACGCTTTAACTTACGCCCGACGGCTTATGGCGCGGCGACAAACCACACGTCGCCAAGCCCCTGCCCGAAAGTGTCGCCCGGCAGGAAATCCTCGGCGTACAGGTAGAGAGGCATCCCGTTGTAGGTCACGTGCAGCGGCGCGCCCTCGTCACCCGCAATCACGCCCCACTCGCCTTCGAGTCCCGCGACAGCCACCAGAGCCTCTTCGCTTGGCACGGTGAACGCGGGCCATGCTTCGAGGCAGTCGCCCGTGCAGTTGCTGACGCCCGGCTCGTCGTTGGCGAACGTGTACAGCGTCCTGCCGTCGGCGGTGGTCAAAAAGTCGCCCAGCGCGTCCGTGCTGCCCAGCGCCACGACTTCAGGTTTCACGACCCACCACACGTCGCCCACGCCCTGCCCGTTCGTATCGCCGATTGCCTCATCTTCGTACCAGTAATACAGGGGCGAGCCGTTGTACGTCACCTGGAGCGTGCCGTCGGTGCGCTCAATCGTACCGGCTTCGCCCGGCAGGTTGACGCCCGCGAGTACGTCGTCCGCGCTCTCGACCGTCAGCGCGGGCCAGTTTTCCGCGCACTGCTCGTAGCAGGCGCTTTCGCCCGAACCCGGCACGTCGTTGTCGAATTTATACAGGGTCATCCCGGTCGGACCGACGAGAAAGCGTCCGAGTTCTTCGTTGCCGCCGATCGAGAACGTCGCCGGAGTCGCGACCCACCACACGCGCCCGACGCGATGCCCCGTCGTGTCGCCCGGCGCTTCGTCGCGCGCCCAGTAGTACAGGGGCAAGCCATTGTACGTCACCTGAAGCGTGCCGTCGGTACGCTCAGCCGTGCCCAGCACGCCGGGAACGCCTTCGGCGGCGGTCGCGGCGTCCGCGCTCTCGACGGTCAGCGCGGGCCAGTTTTCCGCGCACTGCTCGTAGCAGTTGCTCACGCCGAGGGCGTCGCGGTCGAAGGTGTACAGGGTCATGCCTTCGGCGTCTGTCAAATAGGGTCCGAGCGTATCGCTCTCGCTCACCTGAATCAGCGCGTCCTCCTGCGCCAGCGCCGGCGCAGCCAGCACCAGGATAAACGCCAGCAGACACACCGTCAGTCGTCTACGATATGAACGCATGTTGATCTCCTCCCTACGTCGCGTCGCTCCAGTGGACGCGCCTATGAACGTATCGCGCACGCCCGAACGGTCAGACGACTCTTCCAATCAATCACTTATCTCCCGTTAAGAAATCCAACGGCGCGTTTGCTGGCGATTGTTAATGTAGCAGCAGAGTTCAGTGGCGCCGGTGCGCGATATGTTATACTCGCATGACGAATTCACACAGGCACGTTCGCCATTTGCTATGCCACTGGACGACATCGATTTAATGCAGCGAATCGCCCGGCACGATCAGGGCGCGCTGGCAGAGATGTATCACCGTTATGCCGGGCTGGTGTATGGCGTTGCCATGCGCGTGCTGCAAAACAACGTGCTGGCGGAAGAGGTCATGCAGGATACGTTTGTCAAGATATGGCGCGAGCCACAAAAGTGGAACCCGACCGGCGGTCGGCTCATCAATTGGCTGGTCACCGTGACTCGGTACACCGCCATCGACCGCCTGCGGAAAGAGCGGCGACAACCACCGCTGGCTGCCCCGGCGCTGGAAGATATTCCCCACGCGGCAGCCACCACCGGCAGCCTGGACGATCACCCGTGGCACGACGCGCAGATGCTGCAAACCTTCATGGCACAGCTTCCACCGCTCCAGCTTCAGGTGATTCAGATGGCATTCTGGCAGGGCATGACGCACACGGAGATCAGCGAAAAGCTGAATTTTCCGCTCGGCACTGTGAAATCGCGCCTGCAGTTGGGGCTGCAAAAGCTGCGCGATATGGCGTATGAAAAACAGAAACACACGAGCAAGCCGTCGTAGGCTTGCCCGAAGGAAATAACAGGTAGTAGCAATGCAGGAAGAACCGGACTATACCAATTCCACCCCAGACGGCGCGCTTCAGTCGGCGCGCGCGCTCCTGGCGAGCTATGCCATGGGCGTGGTCACGGCGGAAGAGGCGCGCGAGGTTGAAGCGGCGGTTGCCGCGCACCCGGAACTGGCGCAGGAACTGATCGACTATCGGCATCTCGCGGAAGCGATGGTCATCGAGACGCCGCCGATGGAGCCGCCACCCGGCGCACTCGACGCGCTTCTGCGCGTCGCCGCGGGAACCGACACGCGCCAGATGGAACCGCCACCCGCCGCGCCGCGCCGCCTGCGCGATATCCTGTTCGAGCCGCGCTGGCGTTTCAGCCCGGCATTCATCGCGGCGTCGCTGGTCGTGCTCTTTGGAATCGTTGGGCTGCTCGCTTATCAATTGTCTGATCTTGAAGGCGAGTATTTGCAGCTTGTCCACGAGCACGAGTATGACGCCCAGGCGCTCGAAGTGATGCGCGCGCAGGATGTACGCTGGATTCAGATGACCAGCCCGCAGCAAACCCAGCAGCCGTTCGCGTGGCTCGTCTACTCGCCGGGCTTCCAGTCGGGGGTTATCCTGGCGAACAGTTTCCCGCAGCTACCGCGAGGACAGGTGTATCAGGTGTGGGCGCTGCGCGGGGATGAGGACGAGCGCGTCGGCATTTTCGAGGTCGATCCGTCCGGCAGCGCTGCTTATGTTTTTGAGCTTCCCGACGAGATTGATAATTACGACCAACTGACCATCTCAGTCGAGCCTGAGGGCGGAAGCGACTGGCAAACCTCCCCTTCCATCGTCAACCTCGACCTTGAGCGATTCCATTAAGATCAAGTCCTAGCTGGAACGTGTCGCCTGTCGGCTGAATTGCGCAATGATAGCGTCAAGATTGTCGGTATAACGGGACACCGCCAGAAGTTCGATTCCCACCAACGTCTCATCCGCGGCAAAATCGATGATGATGACGTCGTTGACCGGGATGGTATGGTCAACCGGGCGATCATTGAATTGAATATACATTGCGTCAGACTTCGCTTCGTATTTGATATTCATTTGTCACCTTCACCACATACTACCTGAACGGGGTGACGAAAAATGCAGTGATAATCATTTTGGCATCCTCATCTACGATAACACGGAATGGAAGCTCGTACCCTTTGAAAAGACTTTCGTAGAGAAAGTTCCCCGTAGTATTGCTGAGTTCGTACCGTTCGGGATTTTCCATTACCGTCTGCACCCATTCGACTTGGAGATGACGCTGAATCATACGACGTTCAAAGTGCGGATCGAAGGTGTAGAGGGTGTCGTTAACATAGAGCATTTATCGGTTGGAACCCTTATCCAGAGAAACCATCGATATTAGGGAACCGACTTAAAACATAGTCGCCGCTTATAAGGCAACCTTCGTCGTTGCGCTTAGGCAACGACGAATCGACTTAACCTATTCTGTT
>CALMDI010000270.1 GCA_937864975.1 uncultured Chloroflexota bacterium
ATCGATCCGTAGAGGATATTGAAACCGCTGCGCGCCGAGGTTGCAAAGGTTCGCCAGGCAGCGCTTCAACCCACATCGATCCGTAGAGGATATTGAAACAAGTAATCGCCAGCCCGGTTTCACTAAAGCGCTTCGGCTACGGCTGGAGCGTTTTGCTGTTTATCCCCCTCGGCAACCGGGACGAGCGAGTAAACCGGAAGCCAGTCACACCAGCGGGCACCCTCCTCCCACGTCGCGCTGTACACAAACGCGCGGAGGATGTCGTCGCCGACGTAGGGCGACGGCTCGCCGTGCCAGCCGACCCGCTCGACGACGCCGTGGCGACCGTCGGCGGTCAGCACTTCGTCGCCGCGCAGCAGCCGCGGCGTGGGCAGCACGTCGGCGGGTTCGGGAAACGGCAGGGGATCGGCGTGGGCGCGCGCAGTCGCGCGGTCGCGGTCAGACTGAAGGACTTGACGGAGAGAGAAGAACATGATCGTGCGCCTTTCGGAATAAGCCTCGTCAGTGAGCGTTCTACGCTCAGACGCGCCCGCCTGCGCGGGCAGCGTTTCGGCTTGCGCTAGTCGATGGCGTAGACATTCAGTTGCGACTTGCCGCCGCTGCTCGCGATCCGCTGGAACCAGTACTCGAACCCGCCTTCGCGCCACGCCAGCGTGTCGTCGCCGCAGATCGGCTTGCGCGCGCCGCGCCGCTCGGCGTAGCGCACGATGTCGGACGCCATGCGTCCGGGCAGCAACGCGCGGAACTGCCAGCCGTCCTCGACGGTGACCGCGCGCGCCAGCATCCAGTTCACGGCGTTGCTCTCGGTGGTTGCGGTCAGGGTCTGCGTGCTCATGGCGGCTCCTTGGTGGGTGTGTGCTCGATCAATAGACAGAGTATACATGTTTAAACCTGTAAAGTCAAGGGGTGTGACACATGAATAGGTACAATTCGGGGGAATCCCTAGAGATTAGGGGGTATCGTGTAGGAATGTACCCTTTGACGAAGGAGCACAGCTACACAGTACTAGGACTCGCGACGCCGACGTGTCAGCAATTTGGGGTTGCGAATAGGCGCGGAGCCGAGGATTTCGTTGTCGCGAACGACAAGCTGGTTGTCGCCTAAAATGGCGACGAGAACGCGGTGTATCTTCGTGTCCGGCTGCGTCCACAGCCACGGCACGCCGTTCGCCCGCAGGTCAACCAGCGCCGCTTCCTGCGCCTGCCGGATGTCGCGCCGCGCCAGCATTTCATGTTCAAGATTCTGAATGGACGCCGTAGCCCGTTCGATTTCATCCGACAACACTTCCATCTGCCGATGGAAGACGGCGCGAGCGGCTTCAGGCGCGTCGGCAAACCCGGTCACGAGGTTTTCGAGCCGTGTCCGGCTTTTCGCCAGTTGAGCGCGTTCCCGTTCCAAAGTCGCTTCCAGCATTCGGACGTTGCCCGCGCTGCTGAAAACCGTCGTGGTTACGCCTGCCAGGTAGTCTTCCAGTTCGTCCGTCAGAAAGGCTTCGATGGCATCGGTTGGGAAGTATCGAACCTGCGTGCAGCCTTCCGGTCGCTCCTTGCGCCGCCAGCGCGTATCGCAGCGCATGTAAACCACGCGGTTCCGCTTCGTCGCGTGCTTGCTCAGGGTATGCCCGCACTCGTCACAGATGAACAACCCGTGAAAGCGGTAGGTATTGTTCGACGTTGCTTTGCCTTCCAGCCGGTAGCGCCGCCAGAGTTCCTGCTTGACCCGTTCCCCTAGCTCAGCATACGGTCCGCTGTAGACGGCGGGGCGTCGATGGCGGTAAAGTGTTAATCCCTTCGGCGGGTCAATCGTTTCATCCCACAACCACGGTCCATAGAAGCGGCGGCGAACATCGCCTTTCCGGCGACGACGTTTGGAGACATGCCCCCAGAACGACGGGTTCATGACGAGCGTGCGGAAATACATCCGGTTATACGGTTCGCCCTCCCTCCCGTGTCCGTATTGTTGGAACAGCACGTCTTCCATTCTCTCCCATTCGACGTGGTTGAGAATGCAGGTCGCGAGGTCTGTCCACAGTGGGCGAAGGTCTTCATTCACCGTGACCGGACCGTCTTTGCCCGACGACAGGTCGCGCTCGCGGCGATGAAACAGCGGCAGGATGGTGCTGGTGGAACGCCCGTCGCGCGCCCGCTGATCCATGCCCTTGTAATACGAATCGCGCAGGCGCTTCATGTCCATCTGCGCCTTGTACGCCTTGAGCAAGCCGACGGTCAGGCTGTTCTCATCATCCATCGTCATGTTGTCAATGTAGGTGATGAGTTGCGCGCCCATCTCATCGGTAATCAGGTCAATGATTTGCAGCACGAGCGACGCCTTGCGCCCGAATCGGTCAGCGTCAACACAGGCGAATACGTCGAACGCCCGCGTCTTGATGTAGTGGTCGAGCTTACGAAAGGCGTCCGTCTCGGTGTCGTCCGTAGCAGTCACAATGTCCGCCAGTGTGCGGTAATTACGGCTGAAACCGGGAACAATCAATTCGTCCACCAGTACGCCGTCAAGCCGCGTGACGATCTCGCGCCCCATGCGGATTTGATCGGGGATGCTGAACTTATCGTCTTTCGCCTGAACCTTCGTGCTGACCGCTGACCACGTCAGTATGCGGGGCGTTGGCATAGGTTGGTTTCCTGTTACAGTATCAGATTAGTTAGGTATGCGTATATTGACGGAAATAGAATATCTGTTCTACAGTAATGACACTTTGATCGACGGATTAGTGAATGACACCGATCAGCGTTAATGCCTTGATGAACACATTTGACGCACTTAACGAGGTGGAGCGCCTAGCCATCGCGTCTTGGATTATCAGGGGCGATACTCGGCTCATTCTTGCCTTCATTGATGCCAGCGCCAGTATCCGAAGCTTTGTTAGCCTCATCCGTCAACTTGGACAATCTCCGTTTTAATTCATCCCGATCATGCAGGTC
>CALMDI010000271.1 GCA_937864975.1 uncultured Chloroflexota bacterium
TAGTTGTCCCCATAGCGCGCTTCTAAGAGATAGCCGACGACCTCTTCCGTAATCGCCGTTCCGGCTGCCCCAATCTCCGCTCCTACCTGATCGTTAAAGAGGTTCCGGGTCAGATTATCAAGAATCTCAGGTTGGAAGCCATCCTTGATAAACGCATCTTCGCGCTTGGGAATTTGATCCGCTTCGCGCTTTTCTTCGATCAGTTGGAAAATGTTCGCAAGCACGAGCGGGGAAAGGTCATACGGTGACCATACGTCTTTTAACCGTTCCTGAATTCCAGGCGAAACCGTCTCGGCGCTGTGATAGAGCAAGTTGAGAGGAATACATGCCGTGAATGGTCCAGACGACTGAATCGCCTCCGCAGCGCTCGACTGTGCCTCTGGGGCAAGATGCGCGTACAGGCTAAGGCGGTATTCCACGCACACGTCACCGCGCGCGTCAGCGTCTTTAACAGCCTCGTCCTCCCAGAGGATCCGCACGTGGACACGGCGGCGTGGATAGCGCATTTTCAGCGAATCGAACGCGCCTTCAAAAACCAACGAGTGGTTAGCGATATAACTGCGCTCCCAGGAATCGACCAGTTTCCATCTGGTAAAGACACGCTCTTGAAGCAGCGCGACGAAGGTGGCTTCCGCGCGTTCCTGAGTAATTTTGGCGAGTGGGTTGTAGCCTAGCCGGAATTCGCGCACCGTCGTCGGCAGCCACTGCGCCGGGATCTGTGTTAGGTCCAGACCCACCAGCGTTACCGCTCCCTGAGCGATAGCGCCGGAACGCACAAGATGCCCGATGGCTTTTTGCATCAAGTCCGCCAGCGCGTTCGCCTGCCCATAGGTTTCCTGAATCGTATGGGGCACGCCGTTGGTGGGGAAGGCTGCCGCGAGCTTGATCGCCGGCGCATAGTAAGGCAGGTCGGCGCGCACGATCTCGTCGTTCAGCGCGCGGCGTGTGACGGTGCGGATTCTGTCGTTCCCCGCGAATGCGATGGCTTGTTCATCGAGAAAATCGGTGATGAGATCGATCGGGCTGTACGGCGCTGTTATCCCTTTGTTGTCGATATAACGGGCGACCATTCGCCGGAAGACGTTGATCGCGGTTCGGGGACCGTCCGACAGGTCGTTGCGTGCTGTGATTTCGCCGAGCGCCTGCAAGGTTTCGGCGTGGGCAATAGCATCTTTCTCACCGTCAAATCCAAACCGCTCTGACATCAAGCGCCACAGATTGGGCGCGAACTGCTCATCGTACAGGCTTGTCAGGTCGATCTGTAAATCTTTCATGCGATGCAGCAGGTCGTTACGGCGATAGGTATCGCGGATTTGCGCTAAATCTTCGAGCGTTACGATCATGATGAACCCGAAACGCAAGCTGGATGAGGCTGCGCGCGTGTTCAGCAGTTGAATGATGTTGAAGAACGGGGCAATCGGGTCTCCACCCTGCCTAATTGCGGGACGCAGGTATTGTTGAATTTCGTCGGGCATGAGGATCAGCCCCTCGAAACCCGCGTCAAGCGCGATTTTCGTGGCGCCTTCAAAAAACTGCATGTAGTGCGCGGGCTGCACGTCAAGATTCAGGAGGCTGTCTTCCCATAACCCCTGCATTTGTTCCAGCGAAAGTCCCTGTTCCCCGGCAATGCGCTCTAAACTGCGGTCAACGATTGTCCGATAGAGACTGTCGAGCTCGGCAGTGAGCGTCGGGCGTGAGCT
>CALMDI010000272.1 GCA_937864975.1 uncultured Chloroflexota bacterium
GTCCAAACGAGCGACGGATGGTGTCATACATAGCGTGGATTTCGGGCGCGTTCTCCATCAGGTCATGCTTGAAGGGCGGGAAGATGAACTCCATCGCCTCGATCAGGTCGAGACCATACTGCAAACACAGGGCGTCAATCGCGCGGTCGACGTCCTGCGAGTCGGAGTTGCCGGGTTCGAGCTCGATGCCGACCATTGCCGCTTCGAGACGGAAGCGCGAGATCGTATTGAACTCGCCGTTGTGTCCAAGCACGTTGAAAGGCTGCACACGCTCGAAAATCGGGTCGGTGTTGGTGCTGTAGCGCGCGTGACCGAGCGTGACCGTCGATGCGTATTCTGGGTCGCGCAGCTCTGGATAATAGCGGCGCAGAATTTCGACCGTGCCCTGCACCTTATAAACGACGCTGCGCGACGAGAACGACGGGAAATGCACGCCGAGATCGTGTTCAAGCTGCGCCTGCACGCCGAACAGCACGGATTCGAGACGGTCGCTCGTGACGCTGCCATTCATCCCGGCGATCTGCCAGAAGACTGGCTCATTCTTCGTGGCGTTGCGCCCCAGCACGTCGCGATTAATCTTGCCCGGCTGGTCGATCAGAATTTCGAGACCCGCTTCCGCGATCCGGCGGCAAATCTGGTCGACAAGGTGATTCGCGCGGGAGCGATCCTTCACCGGGATCATCAGGTGGGCGACCCAGAAGTTCGGGTCGGCGGCGAGTGACGAGCGGTGCCCGGCGCGCATGAGCGTTTTCGCCCACAACTGGCGCGGGATATCCGTCATGATGCCAACGCCATCGCCTTCGCCGTCGACAATACCGGTACGATGCCCCATGCGTGTCAGCGCTTCAATCGTGCGCTTGACGTTGCCGTGGGTGGCTTGCCCTCCCTTACGGACGGCGCAAATGAGCGCGCAGGCATCGCGCTCACGAGTGTCTTCGTCGTGGAGAGGGGGAACGTTCGGGTGAGTTGGGTCGGACATGCGTTCCTCCTGCGGTGGTTCCGGGCGATACCCTCTTTGGTGAGGTGCGACAAAAAAGAGAGGGTATTCTTTGTTTATAGTTTGCAGGAGCTGGGGTCAAGAATCTACAGACACAATACGAGAGATTGCGCTTCCCGTGTTGTGGTAATTTGCACAAGCAATGTAAACGGTTTGTTAAATCCATTGTTCACTTACTAAAGTCTTCGCCTCTGGTACCAGTGAAAATTAAGCGTTCCAGTTCTTCCACATCTTCAGGCGTTAGTGTGAACTGATCCAGCATTTCTACTAACTTTTTGCCAGACATCGGCGGTGGCAATGGCGTAACTTTGTTCAGGTGAGGATACTTGGATTCAGTAAGAAAGCGATAGACAGTCTTTCGCTTAGCAAGGATGTGGATGTGCTTTATGGGCATCACCTTCTGTGAATTGTGGATCCTAGCAATTTGAGTGTAGGTCTTCTACAAGAATAGGTGTTCGAAAGAGTTTATATTCTGGATTTCCGTACAGGAAATTGGGTTTCAAGTTCAGGCTTTCAAGCCACTGGGAAAATTCTGATATATACCGATCATTGGCACTTGACCGGTGCCCCTGAGTTTGGTTAACAATCGGCAGAAGATGAGAGGGTAGAGGAAGCGGTTGATCTCCGAAATAGTAAAAGTGATCTGATATGAGGGCGTACTGCCCCCTGAGGTCGCGTGCTCGGTTACTAGAATTGTGGACACTGGCGCGGACTTTTGGAGGGTCGAAGGAAAAGTCGTAAATTGCATCTCCTAAGCGACAGCGTCCATCTTTATCACGCCAACGTGGAATCTTGTTTGGTGCATACGATCTTACGAATTCATCATAGTCACGCATCGTCAATTTCTGTGTGACGCGCATAGCATAGACAATTTTTCCACTTGCGTTGCCAATCGGCGCGTTCACCGATCCTGTTCCTACAATCCAGTCGCCAACTTGAGCTGTACGTCGAATAGCTGGCTTGCAGATAACAAGCGTACATAAGCCCCAAAATGGATTTGGTGCGGCTCCATCATCAATTGGAATGCAATACGAAAAAAGTCGAGTCATCGTAAAGTCTGACTTCCAACTCGTCTCAGTTCAGGGTCAGCAAGCGGCGTTTCGTCAGCGTAAGGCGCTGCGCCAGCCGTGCCTTTGGTCATTTGAGTTCGATCTGCACAATGCCATGTGAGACTACAGTAGATCGAGGAACTCATCAACCGTCATATTGGTCTGCCCGATGATGGAACGCAGCGTCCCGCGCTTCAATTGCTTGTGATTTGGAACGGATACCTGTGTAAATGAATCGTCGCGTCGCAGATGATGTGGCTGCCCGGTTGCCGTAGAAAGTAAACACCTGCTCTCTGAAGTGCGTCCACACATTCACGCCCCGAAATTTGCGGAAGCGGCGTCATACTTCTGCGATGAGTACCCGCGCGGCGTCTTCGGCGGGGACAGGGAGACCATCGGCTTCGAGAGAGTCGATATACCCCTGAATAGCGTCTTTAATATTTTCGAGCGCTTCATCATAGGTGTCACCCTGCGAGATGCAGCCGGGAAGGCTTGGGACTTCGACGACATAGCCGCCGTCTTCGAGGTCAGCGATCAGAATAACCTGACGCATTGCGCTACTCCTGGTCTTAACCTCTCGAAGAATTATACCGTCACTTGGGTTTAGGTTTCAGTTCAAACTCAGCAAGCGTCGTATCGTCAGCGCAAGGTGCAGCGCCAGCCGCGTCTCCGGTCGGTTCAGGTCAATCTGGGCGATCTCGTTGATGCGGTTCATCCGGTAGAGCAGCGTGTTGCGGTGGACGATCAGCATTTCCGCCGTCTGGCTCAGGTTGCCGTGGCAGGCGAAGAATGCTTCGAGCGTCTTAATCAAATCGGCGTGCTGGCGCATGTCATATTCCAGCAGCGAGCCGAGCGTGCGGTCGCAGAACGTCGCCAACTTTTCGCGGTCCGATAGACTGAGGATCAACTGATAAACGCCGAGGTCGCCAATGTAGAGCGGAGTATCCGTTTGCAGGCGTACGGCGAGGTCAAGCGCCTGCACGGCGTCCCGGTACGACGTGCGCCACACGGTCACGTCCCGCGCGGGCTGCCCGATGCCGATCGCGACGCGCGCGTTCGGGAACTGCCGCGCGATTTCACTGCCAATCGATTTCGCCAGCTTCATTGCCGTGCCGACCGAGTCCTTGGGGTCGGCGGTCTGGAACACGAGGACTTCGTTCTCGCGCTCCCGCTGCCAGACGAGGGCGCTCGCCCGCTGCGTTTGCGTCACGCTGTTGACGATGGTTTCGAGACGCCGCAGCGAGGGGGCTTTCTCGCCCTGCCACGTCAGCACGATTGCCATGTGCGCCTGCGACATATCGTGCTCGAAGCGCTCGCCCTGACGCACGGCTTCCTGCGGGCTGACGTCGCCGTTCAGAAGGCGGTCGAGGAACGTGCCGCGCAGCCGCTTCTCGGTATCGCTGATCGCCTTCGCCTTCGCCATTTCCAGCGCGCACGCCGCCGCGCCGTGCTCCGCGACCAGCAGATCGATGTCGTCCAGGTCGCTGTCCCAGCCAATAATCGACAGATAACCGCGCCCGACGTCCTTCGTAATCACCGGCGCGACGAGCCGCGCGACTCCCGGCGTCGGCAGTGCCTGCATCAACACCGGATTGTCGATCTCACTCACTCGGTGACGGTCTTGCAGGTCCACCGGCAGGTTATCGAGCTTACGCATGAACGTTTCAATTTCATCCCAGAAGGCGACGAACTGCGGCTGAACGGCAGTGTAAACCACCTGAAGGCGCTTATCCTGAATGATGACGGCTTTGTTGGTCAGCCGCGCCATCGCGCCGATTAGTTCGGGCATCCCTTCGTTGCGCGATGAAATTTGCGTAAGCTGGCGGTAAATCTGCGTGCCGCGTCGCTCAATCTGTCCCTTCCGGTCAACCAGTAAACTGACAATTGCTTTTTCGACCAGTCGTATGCGGCTGCCGCTCGGCAGGGTCATGACCGGCACGCCATACGCATTCGCTTCGGCAATCGCGGTGGGAGAGGCGGGGTCGCTCAACACGACCGCAGACGCCTGCGTATCTGACGCCCAGCGGACGACGTCGAGATCGGTGGTTAAGGGAGTACCGTTGTTTTCCTGAGGGGCGAACAAAATCATCTCACCGCGCTGAAGCGCTTTCGACGAGGTGTTCTCTTCGGGATAAATAATCGTCGTCCAGCTCACCGGGCGGTTCAGCATCCCGTCCCCGGCAACGACCCGTGTGCCCAGCGGCAGCGCCAGCTTGCGGACTTCCTCGACCGTTACGCGGTTGGTTTCTTCGATAAGGTCGCCCATGCTGACCTTCATCCCTTTCTTGATTACTCTGCATCACGCATTTTTAGAGCGGCGTCAATACCCTCACACGAGCGGCTGTAAGATGATGTTACGTCTCGTTAGTCAGCAGCCCGAAAACGATCACGACCACAAACACCAGCAGCGATACACCCAGTAAATTCGTCGCCGGGTTGACGTAGATGCTGTAGAGCGCAAAGAACAGCATCACGCCGCCCGCCAGCCACGTGATCGGGCTGACGCGCCAGCGCCGCGCGTACTGGAACATCGCCGAGCCGAGCAGAATTGCCGCGCCCGCGACCGGCACGAACCAGTTCGGAAGGGTACTCGTGCCCTGCCGGTCGGTTAACTGAAAAATGGCGAATGCCAGCACGAGCAGCGCCCACGTCGCCCGTTCGACCCGCGCTTCCGTTTCGCTTTTGCGCGCTGCGCGCCGTCGCGCCATTGGCTCATCCCATCATATAAAGCGCACAACCGTTTGTGCAATATCAATAATACGCAGGGATGCGGCGCAGCACAATTGCAGATATGGAGGTTGCCAGTACAATCTCAAAAGGGAGCTTGAGCGGTTCTGATGGGGAAGTGTCATTTGACAGGGGCATGGCGCGCCATGCCCCTGTCAGCTTATGCGAGCGATGATGATACGGCGACTGAGTTTGGTAGTCCTATTCAGCCTTGCGCTGGCAGCGTGTCGCACGAGCGACGGGGTTTTCGAGAACGGTCCGCGGCTGGTGAGCGAAATCACCCTGCCGCCGCCGACCAGCGCCCCGACGCGGGCGCTCAGCCCGACGCCTTCCCCGCGCGCCACAACACCGCCCACCGACCGACCGACAGAACTCCCGCCCGTCATCACACTGACCGCCGACACGTTCGAGCTGATCACGCCGACGCCGCCGCCCAGCAAAACGCCGACCATTACCCCCACGATCACCGCGACAGCATCGAATACACCCGCCGCGACACCGACGCTGCTCGTCACCGCGCGCGTTCTGCCGCAGGAGACGATCCTCTTTGACACCGCGCGCCTGCGCCGGCGCTTGGACGCTGATCTCGCCGCCGACGCGCGCCTGCTCGTGTTCGA
>CALMDI010000273.1 GCA_937864975.1 uncultured Chloroflexota bacterium
CTCCAGAATCGCTCGCCATATGTGTTCATTCGACGTGTTCTGTGTCATGGCAACCTCCGCACGGTTCGGCAGCTAAACACATTCCTTTGCAAGAAATCCGAGCATTAGAAAGCGTTGTCGCTAGCTGTCAGTATAGTGGTCAATCAACACCGAGTCCATCGCCTTCCAGTACGGCAGCGTACCGGGAAACGGTCGTGGGAGCTTATAGTTTTAGCTGCGTGTTGTATAGGTTTGCGTAAACACCCTCCAATGCGATGAGTTCATCGTGCGTTCCCTGCTCGTCGATCCCGTTATCCGTCAATACGACGATGCGCTGGGCATTCCGAACGGTCGATAACCGATGCGCGATCACCAGCGTGGTGCGGTTATCGGTCAGCTTTTCCAGCGAATTTTGAACCGCTTTTTCACTTTCGTTATCCAGCGCGCTCGTCGCCTCGTCGAAGATGAGGATGGGGGGATTCTTGAGGAATACGCGCGCGATACTCAACCGCTGCTTTTGCCCGCCGGACAGCCTGACGCCCCGCTGACCGATATCCGTATCATAGCCATCCGGTAACGCCATGATAAACTCATGGGCATTCGCCTTTCTGGCTGCCTCGACGATTTCGTCCTGACTCGCATCCAGCTTGCCGTAGCGGATATTGTCGTAAACCGTCCCGGCGAACAGATAGACATCCTGCTGGACAACGCCGATATTTTGTCTCAGGGAACGCAGGCGGATATCCCGGATGTTCCTGCCATCGAGCAGTATCTGCCCGTCTGTGACTTCGTAAAAACGAGGAATTAACGAACATAGGGTGGTTTTGCCGACGCCCGACGCGCCGACTAAGGCAATGTATTCCCCAACTCTTATATCCAGACACACGTTCCTGATGACGTAATTGTGGTCGGCTTTGTACTTGAAGCTGACGTCCCGAAATTCCACATGCCCCTGAACATGGTTCACGTCGATTGCATTCGGAGCGTCCTGAATATCCGGCTCGACTTCCAGAATTTCCATAAAGCGATTAAATCCGGTAATGCCTTCCTGGTACAGCCGGGCGAAGTTCACTAATCTGTGGATTGGCTCGACGAGGATGGCAACGCACAACAAATAGGTGACCAGGTCCGACAAATCCAGCGACGCATTGACGATCCCGGCGCCGCCGAAAACGATCACGGCAATCGTGATGAGCTGCGTGAACGCGATCATCCCACCGGAAAAGTACGCTTCGCTTTTATAACCCTCCCGTCTGCTGGCGACAAAACGACTGTTTTCGTAAGCAAACTTGTTGCTTTCAACCGCCTCGTTGGTGAATGACTTCACCACTCGAATGCCCGATAGCGTGTCCTCAACCTGCGCGTTGATGTCGCCGATTCGATCTTTGCTTCTTCTCAGCGCGGCATTCATGCGTTTGTTGAAGTAGAAGGCATAAGCCGCCATGACCGGCAAAAAGAGAAAGATGATCAAGGTCAGTGGAATGCTGATACTCATCAGGATAAAGAACACGCCGACAAACTTCAAAATAGCAATGGCGAGGTCTTCGGGACCGTGGTGATATAACTCAGAAAGCGACAGGATATCGTTGGTGATACGGGTCATTAACTGACCCGTTCTCTGCTCATCGTAAAAACGGAACGACAGTTTCTGGTAATGTTCAAACAGTTCGCGGCGCATGTCGCTTTCCATCCGGGCGCCCATCATATGCCCCTGATAGTCCACAAACATGCTGCACACCGTGTGAATCGCGACCAATCCAAGCATCACAGCGCCCACTGTATAAATCTGGTTGAGCGCATCGGGTGAGTTGCCTTGCAGTATATTTTTGGTGATGTAGCCTGCGCCTAAGGGAAGGATCAGCGTTACCGCCGATACAATAAACGCGCACACCATATCGGCAGCAAACACTCCCAGATAGGGTTTGTAATATGAAAAGAATTTTCTGCGTCGAGAATTCACAAATGTTTCCTCAAACAGGCAATCCGGTAAGGGAGTGATGAATGACGAACCCGCCGGGTAACCCGTTCAATGTTTCTGAGACGGTAAGATGGCGAACAAAATCTGTGGTCACATATAGGACGGATGATACAACCCATAGAGGTGACATCATAATGGAGATCGAACAGCTTTCAAAGGGTCATTAAGGTTTAAGTTGTGTGGAGATCGATTTCGCGCATGTCGTATGACAAACAGTACTTCCGAGTGATCTGGAAGCACTATTCGGTTTCGCCAATTCGCTGTACGGATTCACGCTTATGGATGGACTGATTGGAATACGCCGCATATTGTAAGGGCGAGACATGTCTCGCCCTGCTTGGGCGACCGAGCCGGTCTTCCCTACGTCAGGCGCATCCTATTTGGTTTATCCATTAGGTCGTTTACTTAGCAGCAGCGTGCTGCTTAATGACGGGTCGATGCGATAGGGGCAGTCGAAATGACCGATAAAGAAGGCTATCCCGTACCTCCTTTAACACTCCAAACCGAGCCCGTGGTATAGGTGTTGCGTTCTGACGTGAGAAACTCGACGACTTCCGCGACTTCTTCGGCATCGGAATAGCGTCCAATTGGCGTGCCGGGATTGGCGAGATGCTCGGCGGAAAAGCGTGGGACGACCATATTCGTTAGAGCGCGACCGGGTTCGACCCCGTTCACGAACACCCCTCGTTTCGGATAGGCGTTGCCAAGCGCGTTGATCAATGAGAACACGGCGCCTTTCGATACCCCGTAAGGCACGAGGTTAGTCGCGCCGTGCCGCGCGCCGGAGGTAATAGTGACGCAGCGCCCCCAACCGGCATTCAACATATAGGGGATTGCCGCCTGATGGGCATAATACACGCCGTAAACGTTGATCTTCATCACCCGGTCGAATTCGGCGGCAGTCTGTTCTATGAACGGTTGTTCCCTGCCGAGGACGCCGGCGCAGCACACGAGAATGTCCAGCCGTCCAAACGCCTCCACCGTTTGTGCCATCATTCGATAAACCGCCGCTTCATCCGCCACGTCGGTTTCGATGAACACTGCCCTTTGTCCGCTCGCTTCGATCTGCCTGACGACGTCACCACCATGTTCCACGTCCGCGATGACGATATCGCGCCCTTCTTCCGCGATGCGAAGTGCGCTCGCGGCGCCGATCCCACGCGCGCCGCCGGTGACGACGGCAACGCGCCGTTCTTTGGGCGCGGCAAAACGCAGCTTCGGCATCGTCGCATTCTCCCCGTGATTAGCGCGCTACCGCTCGCCGCTTGGCGGGTCAATTGGTATCGCCATTTTCGCGGTCAGACCGCCATCAAAATAGACTACGTGACCGTTCACATATTCGGCAGCGTCGGAGAGCAGAAAGGACACCAGATAGCCGCAGTCCCGCGGCGTCCCGATCCTGCCCCACGGGACGAGACTGTTCCCGTACTCGCGCGTGTAATTGGGGTCGGACGTGTAATAGCTCTGGACTTCAATCGAGCCTGGCGCGAGCACGTTGGCGCGAATGTGCAGGGGGCACAACTCAATCGCAAGCTCGCGTGTAAAGGCATTGATCGCGCCCTTGCTGCCCGCGTACACCGAGTGCGCCGTAAAGCCGACGAGGCTGTGTACCGAGGACACGTTGACGATGCTGCCGCCCGCCCACGGCTTATCGGGATACCGCCGCCGCAGGTCACTGCCGCGATCAGTCATATAGGGTACCGCGCGCTGCGCGCAGAAGAACTGACCGCGAATATTCACGTTGAAGATCCGGTTGAAGTCGGCTTCGGTGGTGTCGAGGAATCTCCGCGACAGCGTAATCCCGGCGTTGTTCACCAGACCGTCCAGCCCGCCGAGAAATGCATTCGCCTCGTCCACAAGCCGGTAGCAGTCGGCAACCTGACCCAAATCGGCGTGGATAGCTGTCGCACGGCGACCCATGCCTTTGATTTCTTCGACCGCCTCCTGCGCGCCTGTGACGGTCTCGGCGTAAAAGCTCAAAACCACGTCGGCTCCCTGCCGCGCGGCTTCGAGCGCGATGCCCTGTCCGATGCCCGTACCGCCTCCAGTAACGAGGATGTGTTTGCCTTCCAGACTGTAAGGGGTATTCACGCTGACCCGCTTCTCCTTTCCGAGATGAGGGGCAAACGACACGTTCCTTACCAATCGTAGTCCGTTATTTGCCGCGCGCTAGACAACGGCTTCGCCCGCATCGAGCACCCGGATGCCAAGCTCCTGAGCGATCCCATGAAAGAGTCGGCTGACGTCCGGCAAATCTTCCGTCTGACTGCCTTCGACAATTACGGGGTAATCCGGCGACAGGGCTTCCATGCGCCGGAACAGCGTCCGAAAGTCCATCGTGCCCTTGCCGGGGCTTGCCTCCTGAAGATGAAGCACAAACCGGTTCTCGATCCAGATGTCTTTGGCATGGCAGCTCACGATGTGCGTGCCGAGCGCGTCAAAATCGTGGTCGATGGCTGCCCCGGTATTGAATACCGTTTCTCGCGTAATCCAATTGGCGGAATCGTAATCGCTGCGAACCCAGGGCGAATCGACTTCGTCCAGTATCGCCGCCGTCACGTCTGCCGATTCAAGCGTGACAAGCTGGTGACCTTCCATCCCCAGGACGACCCCGGCGTCTTCCGCGGCGGGCGCGCATTCCCTGAGCGATTTGACCAACTGACGCCGAGCGCTTTGCGTCCAGTTGTCCGGGTGGGGCAGCCAGGAACCCGCGGGATTCATCGATCCCGGTCCCGTGTCCACGATACGGGCGCCGAGCCAGCCTGCCAGCCGCAGCGCCGCCTGCACTGTGCGCGTCGAATCGCGGCGCACCGTCTCGTCGGGATGAATCAAATTCTGGCGAAAGCCGGTGAGCTGGAAGATGTCTAATCCTTCGTCGGCGCAAAGCTGGCGCACGCGCTCGGCGTTCGTCCGTGGTGTCTCGTGCGGATTGTTCTTCAGGAAGCGCGCGAAGATCCCGGAAAAGCCGAGCGCGCGGACGCGCTGGCAGATTTCGGGGGTCATGTCGTCCATGTCGTCAGGCAGGAATGCGCCACTGATGCCGAAGCGCATGGCAAAACGGTTCCTTTACTGTGTCGCGGTGATTCCGCCGTCCAGGTAAAGCGTCTGACCGGTAATGAAATCGGACGCCGGAGAGACGAAAAACAGCACCGCGTTCATAACCTCATTCGGCTCCGCCACCCGCCCAAGCGGAATCCGTGAGGTTAAGGCGCTGTAAAAGTCGGGATCGCCCAGCATGTGCGCGACCTGTTCGGTGCGTACAAACGTGGGCGCGACCACGTTGACGTTAATTTTGTAGGGCGCCCACTCGGCGGCAAGCTGCTTGCACATGGTACCCAGCCCGCCTTTCGCCGCGCAGTAGGCGGCGTAGCCCCGCCCGCGCAGCGCCAGCAGCGTACGCACCGAGCCGAGAAATACCTGCTTGCCGCCCGCCCCTTGGGCAACCATGTGCCGCGCCGCCGCCTGTCCCAGAAACAGCGATGATTTGAGATTCGCCGTGTAGACGTAGTCGAATGCGTCTTCGGTAATCTCCAACGCGGATTGTTCCTGATTCAGCCCGACACAGTTCACAAGAATATCCAGCCGCCCGAAATGCGCTGCCACGTCGTCGACCATCGCGCGGATTTGCTCTACGGAAAGGCAGTTGAACGCGCTGGCATAGGCGTCGCTGCCCAGGTCATCCGCTAACGCCTGCGCCTTATCGCGGCTGCGCCCGGCGATGGCGACCTGCGCGCCAGCGCCCGCCAGCCCGCGGGAGACGGCTTCGCCAATGCCGCCGTAGCCGCCCGTCACCAGCACGACTTTGCCATCCAGACCGAAAAGCTGGTTGAGAAGCTGCATGGTTGTGTCCGTTCTTCAGGCGCGCAGGGCGGGCGCGACCTGCTCGATAAACAGTCGCATTCCGTCCTCGCGTGGGGCATCGACGAACCAGAGCATAAAATGCGTGAAGCCCACCGCGATCCGGCGCTCGATCTGCTGCCCAACCTCATCCGGCGTGCCGAGCAGCCAGCTTTCGCACAGCGACGCGGGCAGGTCGTCGCTTGCGCCATCGACAAAGGCGCGAAAATCGGCATCCTCGAAGGTGGGCGCTCCCGGCGGGGTCAGCGGCAGCATGTCACGCAGGCGCTCACGCAGAGCAGGGCGGTCGGGCGCGATCAGAATTTGTGTCTCCAGCGTTTTTTCAATCTCGGCGCTGTCCCGCCCGATGGCGCGGCACGCCGCGTCGAGCGCGTCCAGGCGGCGCTGCAGTTCGTCCAGCGGAACCGGAACGGAGTTCCAGCCCTGCCCGTAACGCGCGCACGCTTCCAGCACGAGCGGATGCGACTCGCCAAACCACAGCGGCGGGTGCGGCAGCGTCACCGGGCGCGGCGTGCATACGGCGTCTTTCAGCCGGTAGTAACTCCCATCAAACGTCACCCGCTCGCCCGACCACAGCGCGCGCGCCAGTTCCAACCCTTCCAGCAGCATCGCCATCCGTTCTTCCATCGTGTCGGGGTAGGGCAAGCCATAGGCATGATGCTCGCCGGGGCGCGTACCCACGTCGATGAAGTAGATGAAGCGCCCGCCAGAAATCTGGTCGAGCGTAGCGATCATCTTGGCGGCGACCGCGGGCTGGCGGAAGAAATGCGCCTGGTGGATGATCCCCAATCGGGCGCGGCGTGTCGAGCCTGCCAGCGCGGCAAGCGTCGTCCAGCCCTCCATGATCGCGTCGTCTTTGCCCAGCATCAGGTGATCCGCCACCCACAGCGAATCGTAGCCAAGCGCGTCGGCGGACTGCGCCAGCCTCATCGTCGTTGCGACGTCCAGTTCTGCATAATTGGGCGTGCGAAACAATTGCCCTCCCGGCAGCGCGAAAATCGGGACGCAGTAACCAAATTGAATCGGGTGGGTGGTCATCGCCGTCAATCCACCCGGTAATCAATGGGTTCGCCGCGCAAGACGTGCAGGACATTGTGCCAGATGCCGAGTGAATCGCGCACCCACGTCCACGCTCCCTGCCACGCCGAATGCGGCGTCAATGTAACGTGATAGCTCAGGTCTTCGTGAAGCGCGTGCAGCGGGTCGTCTTCGGGCAGCGGCTCGTCATAAAAGACATCCAGCGCCGCGCCGCCGATCTGACGCGCTCGCAGCGCCTCGACCAGCGCGGGCTGATCAACTAGCTTGCCGCGAGCCGTGTTGACGAACAGCGCTGTCGGTTTCATCATCCCAATTTCTCGCGCGCCGATGAGTTTATGCGTCTCCGGCTTGATGGGTATCTGCACGCTCAGCACGTCCGACCGACGCCACAGGTCTTCCCAGCCCACGTATTCCACACCGTACTGCGCTTCGACGTCTTCAAAGCGGCGAATGTCCCAGTAAATCGTCTTCATGCCGAACGCCTGCGCGTAGCGCGCCATCGGACGCGCGATTTCGCCCATGCCCAGCAAGCCGAGCGTCTGATCGCAGGCGAGCATGATATTCAGGCTCGGCACGGCTCCCCAGCCTTCGCGCACGTAAGCGCGCTCCTGCATGTAGCGGCGGTGCTGCGGCATCCGCTTGAGATAATCGAGGATCAGCGCCCAGTTGTGTTCCGCGACGGCGAGATAATTGACCAGCGGCGTTGCCGCGACCGGGATGCCCATCGCGCGGGCGGCGTCCATCGGGACTCCCCGGTAATCGAGACCGAGATGCTGCACCAGCCTCAGGCGGGTCCCTTTTCTCAGCACATCGCCCGGCAGGTTTTCTTTGTGGACAACCAAAAAATCGGCGTCGGCAATGCGCGCGTCCACCTCATCCAGGGTTTTGCACTCGTGAACGGTCGCGTCGTACTCCGCGAACAGCTCGCCAAAGATCGGGGCATGACCGCACGCCGCGGGGTCGTCAGGCAGCAGTTTATCGCGCCAGTTCTCGCCCAAAAGCTCGTTCAGGCGCACGCCCCACAGGACATTGCCGATGTTGTCCCACACGACAACCGTGAATGCGGGTTTCGACATCGCGTGCTGCTCCTAGGCGTGCAGTGCGTTCCAGGCTCGGATAAACGTTCGCTTGCCGTTGGCGAGAATGGCGGTCGGGCTTTCGTCAGGGAAAGCGCGGAGCTCCATTGACAGAATCGGCGTCGTGCCCAGACGCTGCCGCGCGCGATCCCAATAGCCAATCGCGTCCAACTGGCGCAGGTAGTCGATCACTTCGGGCACGTCGCTGCGCCCCAGCGGGTGCCCGAACCTCGGATGGAAGTCGCCGTATAGAGGCGAGTCCGGGTGGTCGATCACGCAGTTGCCAATGTGCGCGTGGATGATATGCGGCGCGGCTGCCCGCAGCGCGTCGGCAGATGTTTCCCCCAGCAGCGGCAGGTGGCTCAGGTCAATCGTCAAGCCGAAATTCGGGCGGTCGACGGCGTCCGCCATTGCGACGGTTTCCGACGTTGGACCGATCAGCCGCTTCTTCTCAATATCGCGGTCGAAGTTTTCAAATGTGACGTGCAGGAGCCGACCCCGCGACTGTCCCGCCGCGTAGTCGCACAGTTCTCGCAAATCCTCGACCAGCCGCGCCGTCGCGGCTTCGCGCCCGGCGGGACCGGGATCGCGCGGTCCGGTCATCATCGCCAGCGGCGCGTCAAACTCGATGGCTTCATCCAGCAGCGTTTTCATGCGCGTTAGCACGGAGGCACGCTCGGCGTCGTCGGCGCTGGCGATGCCCAGGTTTTCCACGATGATCGGCAGAATCGGCAGGTAAACGACCTGAATCTGCGCGCTTGCCAGCAGGGCGCGCGCCTTGCGCGCCGTTTCCGGGTTCTTGATCGGCGCAATCTCAATCGCCCCGAAAACAGGATCATCCACGACC
>CALMDI010000274.1 GCA_937864975.1 uncultured Chloroflexota bacterium
GAATCGGCGTCGGCGGGTTTGCCAGCGAAGCTTATAAGCTGACCGACGCCGAACGCTTCCGCTGTGCCGAGATCGTCGCGGACGAGGCGAGCGGCGCGCCGCTCATCATCGGCATGGCGCCCGGCAGCACGGAGGCGGCAATTGAACAGGCGCGTTCTTACAGCCGCTTTCAGCCCGCGGCGCTGATGGTGCTGCCGCCGAATATCATGCAGCTCGACGAAGCCGCCATTGTGGAGCATTACGTACACCTTGCGGGCGCGAGTCCCGCGCCGATCATGGTGCAGCAGTCGCCTCACATTATGGGGTATGCGGGCTGCGCGCTGTCCGTCGATGCGCTGGCGACGATTGCCGAGCAGACGCCCAACGTCGCCTATTTCAAAATCGAAGGTCCCGGCTCGGCGGCGCGCATCGCAGGGCTGCGGGAGCGGCTTGGCGACCGCGTGACGTTGTTCGGCGGAGTCGGTGGGCTGGGCTTGCGAGAGGAGCTTCAGGCAGGAGCGTCGGGGCTGCTGCCGGGGGTAGGCTTCAACGAGTATTTTCTGGCGATCTGGGACGCCTGGACGCGCGGCGAAACCGACGACGTCGACCGGCTGCTGACGACGGTTGATCCGCTGGTGCGAGCGGTCTCAGCGCAGGGGCATGAATACTCGCTCCACGCGCGTAAATATCTGCTGCGCCGCGCGGGGACCATCACCACGGCGCGGGTGCGCCAGCCGACCGTCGCCGTCGATCCCGCCGGGCTTCAGGCACTTGGACGCCTGGTGGATGGGATGACGCTGAGGATCAGTGTCGAGAGCAAAGGCTAATTTGCGCTTCCTCTACCGTCACCGTTTCACTTTCCACTTTCCACTTTATTCAGGGAATGACGATGGCTGACAAAATTCGCTGGGGCATTTTGAGCACGGCGCGCATCGGGCGCAATCAGGTCATCCCGGCTATTCAGGCGTCAATAAATGGCGAGGTGGTCGCGGTGGCGTCCCGCGACGGAGAAAAAGCGCGCGAGTTCGCCGCGCAGTTGAGCATCCCGACCGCGCACGGTGCTTACGACGACCTGCTTGCCGACCCGAACGTGGACGCGATCTACAATCCGCTGCCCAACAGTATGCACGCCGAGTGGTCGATCCGCGCGGCGGAAGCGGGCAAGCACGTGCTGTGCGAAAAGCCGCTGGCAAGCGACGCGACCGAGGCGCAGCAGATGGTCGATGCGTTCAAGCGACACGGCGTGCAGCTCGCGGAAGCCTTCATGTACCGCTTTCACCCGCAGACGCTGCGCGTCCACGAGATGGTCAATAGCGGCGCGGTGGGCACCCTCCATACCATCCATGCCACCTTCACGTTCCCGGTGAGCCGGGACGACGACATTCGACTGCTCGGCTCGCTGGCGGGCGGGTCGATTATGGACGTGGGCTCCTACTGCGTCGGCGTCATGCGATTGATGACGGGTGAGGAGCCGATTGCCGTCAGCGCCTTCGGTCAGTTCAACGACCGCGAAGCCGACGAACGGGCGGTCGGCGTGCTGGCGTTTCCTTCGGGTGTGCTGGGGCATTTCGACTGCGGCGTGCGCTCGATCAAAGCGCACACCTACGAGCTTCGCGGCACGACCGGGCGGATCGTGGTCGACGAGGGGTTCGTCGTGCCGAAAGACCGTCCGACGAAAATTCGCTACTGGCGCGGCGACGAGTACGAAGAAATCACGTTTGAGCCGGTCAACCACTACACGCTTATGGCAGAGGATTTCGCGGACGCGCTGCTCAACAACCGCCCGCCGCGCTATCCCGCCGAAGACGCCGTGCTCGGAATGCGGCTCATGGACGGGCTGCGATCTTCGGCGCAGTCGAACCGGGCGCTGGTGGGTTGACGGTGCGCGGAAACGCGCCGATGCGTTACACTGGCGCTATGTTGCGTTATTTGTCGCTTCAAAAGGATTCTTGCGTATGAAGATCAAATGGTATGGACAGGCGTCGTTTCTGATTACCGCCGACGATGGCACGATGATCGTGACCGACCCGTATACGCCGGAGACCTCCGGCTACCAGCCCGTGCGGGAAGCGGCGGACATCGCCCTGATTTCGTCGGATAACGACAGCTTTCACTGCCGCGCCGACCTGATCCCCGGTCAACCGGTTGTCGTCAACGCGCTGGCGCTGGCGCAGAACGGCGGCGAGCGCGTCGAAAAGGGCATCCCGATTCGCGCAATCGAAGCAATGGAAGCGCTCAACCACGCCTACCATGACCCCGACCAGAACGGCATGTATCGCTTCGTCGTGGACGGCATCAGCTTCGGGCACATGGGCGACGTGGGTAACGCGCTCAGCGAGGAGCAGATGGCGTTCTTCAAAGGCGTCGACGTGCTGCTGGCGCTGGCGGGCGGGCACCCGACGATTGAACTGGACGACCTGATGACGGTGATAGAGCGGGCGCAGCCGCGCCTGATTATCCCGATGCACTTCCGCACGCTGACCTACAAGCCGCGGAACTCCCTCTGGATCGAGACGTTCCTATCGCGGTTCCCAAATGACGAGATCGACTTCGCGTTTAGTTCAGAAGCGACGCTGACGCGCGACACGCTGCCGTCCTCGCGCCGCCTGCTCGTGCTGGATTACGTACACGGCTGCTGATGGGGTCAATGTGGTCGGCAACCCGTGCAAGCGCTGAGAGTCTAAGTTGTCGGTAACGTTCATACCGACACATTGCAAGTATCTG
>CALMDI010000275.1 GCA_937864975.1 uncultured Chloroflexota bacterium
CTGGCGACGTCGCCTGTGAGTGCGTTGCCGTCCGCCAGCGCGAGCGAGATGGTCGCGTCGCCGCCGAGCACGTTGGCGACATTAAACACCGACTCGGACGCATTAATCGCGCTCACGTCCGCCGCGAGCGATCCAGTCGCCAAGCCGTCTTCACCCGCCAGCGCAAGAACCGTCGTATAACTGCCCGCCTCTACGCCGACCGTACCGCTAGCCAGCGTCGTATCCGTTCCCGCTTCGCGCAAGATAAATTCTGACTCGCCGGGTGCAACCGCCATGTACTCGGTCGCGTTCGCGCCAAAGCCAAGCGTCGGCGCGACCAGTGTCGAGTCGAGATACACGTCGACGGCTGGCGCGTCGGGCGCGGCATGGACGAAGCGCACGAAGCCTGCCTCACCGTCGGGGAAAGCGGACGTAGAAAGCAGAAGCACCTGCGGGCGCTGCGCGTTGCCGTAGACCAGCATCGCGTACGACGCTCCGCTGTTGAGCGCGTAGGTTTCCGTCGGAACGAGCGCGGCATCGATTGCCTCGCCCGTGGGCACGACCGCCAGCTCGTATGCCAGAACCGGCAGGTCAAGTGTGCCGTACACCTGACCATATTCGAGCGCGGAAATCACCGGGCGACCATCGGACAAAATCACGTCGATTGCCGGACCGCCGGGGATGGCGTGAATCGCCGTGAAGCGCGCCTTGCCGGGCGTGAGCGGCGCCAGGTCGTCCTGGTACTGCTGGAACGTCAGCGGTTGCGTCGAGGCGGCGATCAGCGATTGCGCGGAATCGGGAGCCAGTTCAATTGTCTGCTCCCAGAGGGTCGTCGTCACACCCGCCTGCGTGACTGTCAGCGTGTGCGGACCGGCGGGCATCTGAATATGCGGCGTCAACTGCCCGGAATTCAGGTTGCTGACGGTCAGTTCGCCGTCCGTGTAAACGTCAATCGCGGCAGCGCCGGGAATCGCGTGAACGAAGCGAACCAGCGCTGCTCCTTGCTGCGCCATGACACTGCCGCCGACCATCGTCAGCAGGCACAGCAGCGCGAGCGCGAGTATGAGTCGTTTCAGGGTTGCTTGCATCGTCGGTACTCCTTTGGCAAAGCGCGCCAGCGGTGAAATCAGGTGCCTTCTTCCCACTGGCTCAGGTAATGCTCCTGCTCATCCGTCAAATTGTCAATGCGAACGCCCATCGCTTCAAGTTTTAGACGGGCGATTTCCTTGTCGAGGTCTTCAGGAATGGTGTACACCTGCGCGTCGAGCGAGTCGCCGTTGCGGATCATGTACTCGGCGGCAAGCGCCTGGTTCGCGAAGCTCATGTCCATGACGCTGGCGGGGTGCCCTTCGGCTGCCGCGAGGTTGATCAGGCGCCCTTCGCCAAGCAGGTAAATCGCCTTGCCGCCTTCGACGACAAATTCTTCGACGTACGGACGGACGAGGCGCGGGCGTTCAACGCTCATCCGCTGAAGCGCCGGGATATTGATTTCGACGTTGAAGTGTCCCGAATTGGCGACGACAGCGCCATGCTTCATCGAGCGGAAGTGATGCTCGTCGATCACATTCAGGTCGCCGGTTGCCGTGATGAAAATATTGCCGATTTCAGCAGCCTGCTCCATAGGCATCACGCGGTAGCCGTCCATGACGGCTTCCAGAGCGCGCAGCGGGTCGATCTCGGTCACCACGACGTTCGCGCCCATGCCGTGCGCGCGCATGGCGATGCCGCGACCGCACCAGCCATAGCCTGCGACCACGATGGTACGCCCCGCGAGCAGGAGGTTCGTCGCGCGCACGATGCCGTCGATGGTGCTCTGCCCGGTGCCGTGGCGGTTGTCGATCAGGTGCTGGGTGTTGCTGTCGTTGGCGGCGATCACCGGGAACATCAGCGCGCCATCTTTTGCCATCGCGCGCAGGCGGATCACGCCGGTGGTCGTCTCCTCGGTGCCGCCGACAATGTCGTCCAGCAGTTCGCGGCGACTCTTGTGAATTGTGCCGACGAGGTCAGCCCCATCATCCATCGTGATGTGCGGCTGGTGGTCGAGCGCCGCCTTGATGTGATCGTAATAGGTGCCGGTGTCTTCGCCTTTGATGGCGTACACCGGGATTTCGTAATGCGAGACCAGCGCCGCCGCCACGTCGTCCTGCGTCGACAGCGGGTTGGACGCGCACAGTACAACGTCCGCGCCGCCGGATTGCAGCGTATGCATCAGGTTCGCCGTCTCGGTGGTGACGTGCAGGCAGGCGGAAACCCGCATCCCCTGAAGCGGTTTCTCGCGCTCGAACCGGTCGCGGATGGCACGAAGGACAGGCATTTCCTGTTCCGCCCAGTCGATGCGGTAGCGTCCGCCCGGTGCGAGGTCGAGATTTTTTACATCGTGTTCGACGGTCATTCGGTCTCCTGTAACCAGTTAAGGATCGGGACGCTGCCCGAAAAACGCGAGGATTTTAGCACAACGGCTGTCACTTGTCGCCAACCTTAGCGCTGGCTCGTCCCGGCGGGCGCGGCGACGGGCAGGCAGTCGAGCAAACCGCCATCGTCGAATTCGCTGCGGAAACGAGCGACGAATTCCGAAATGGTGAAGCGGTGGTTTTGCGTGCCGACGTGTTCCAGGGCGTAGGCGGCGCACAACGACCCGATCTCACCTGCCAGCTTGAGCGGCAGTCCCGCCGCCATGCCACGCAGGAAACCGGCGCGATAGGCATCGCCTCCGCCTGTCGGGTCTTTGATCTCGCGCACCGGGAATGCCGGGACGGCGATTTCTTCCCCTTCGTGATATATGGTCGATCCGTGCTTGCCGCGCGTCACCACCAGCAGCGCGATTTCCTGTCGCAGGTCTTCAATCGACTTGCCCGTTTTTTTCGCGATGACTTCGGCTTCGTAGGCGTTAACAATCATGGCGTAAGCGCCGCGCATTCCCTGGATCAGCTCGTCGCCGCTCAGCCGCGGGACCTGCTGGCTCGGGTCATAAAGAAAGCGGATGCCATGCTCGCGGCACTCCTCGGCAAGGTTAATCATCGCCTGTGGATCGTTGGGTGAAATGACGACCAGATCGGTATCAAGCTCGCCCGCATCTTTGAGAGAATAATCGCGAGCATACGCCATCGCGCCCGTATAAAACGAGGCAATCTGATTATTGTCGAGGTCGGTGTTGGCAAAAAAGGACGCGGTGAATACATTGTCGATCTGGCGAACGGTGCGGGTATCGACTCCGGCGTGTTCGAGCCAGTCACGGTAATCGCCGAAATCGCGCCCAACCGTGCCCATGAGCTTCGGGCGCAAGCCCAGCAGCGCCAGCGTGTACGCGATGTTTGCCGCCACGCCGCCCCAGTGCTTGGTCATGTCGTCCACGAGGAAACTAAGACTGACTTGATGAAGCTGCTCTCCGATGATGTGCTCCGCGAAGCGCCCCGGAAAACGCATCAAATAGTCATAGGCAACCGACCCCGTGACAACAATCCTCATCGTGGTTATCCTGATAATTGAGTTTACCCAACCGGCGTTAACGCGCGGCAGTATACCACACCCGTTCCATTCACGAATAGTCGGCGTCCTGGCAGGCAGCGAGGAAACACTGTTATCCCTTATCGAATGCGAGAGGAATCGCCGTGTCGATCTTTGATCGTCGCCGCCTGACGCAAGCGACGTTGAAATTAAACGTCGACGGCTTGCGGCGGGGCGTTTACAGCGACCGTTATTTCGAGAACGTCGTCCGCGTGCTGGAACTTGCCCATGACGTGGGTTACACGTTCGCTGGCATTAGTCCTCGCACGCTGCCGGTCGATCCATCCGGCGTGGCGATTGGCGATCTCGACGTCGAAGCGCAGGTATTCAATCGCCGCGCGCCAACCGCCTTAGTCGCGGGGGTTGACGTGGCGCTGGCAGTGCTGCGGCACGCGACGGGTTATTTTCAGGGCGATCAGTTTGTCCAGACGTGGGAGGGATTAGTCGTCGAGGCAGTTGAGGACGGCGTTTTAACGGAGTACGGCGGCGACCCCGAAGCGGTGCAGCCCGTCCTTCGCATTCGCGGGCGGTATCGCGATTTTGCGCTGCTCGAAACGCCCATCCTCGGCGCGCTCAGCCGCGCCACCCGGATTGCGACCAACGTTTATCACGTGGTCAAGGCGGCGAACGGCAAAGGCGTGCTGTTCTTCCCGGCGCGGTTCGACCTGCCCGACACACAGCCGCTCGACGGTTACGCTTACTGGCTCGGCGTTCAACGGGCAAACGTGGATACCGGGCGGCACGTGCCGCCTGTGGTCAGCACCGACGCGCAGGGCGCATGGTGGGGCGGGCGCGGCGGTGGTACGATTCCTCATGCGCTCATCGCCGCGTTTCTGGGGGATACCGCCGAGGCAACCACCGCCTTTGCCCGCGCCCTTCCGCTTGAGGTGCCGCGGATCGCGCTGGTCGACTTTAACAATGACGTCGTCAAGGATGCCCGCGCGACGCTGGACGCCTTCTGGACGCGCTATCGGCAGTCAATGCGGGTAGGGGATATGGACGACATGAGACGGTGGACGCTGGCGGGCGTGCGGCTGGACACGTCGCTCAACATACGCGATGTGTCGTTAGAGCCGGACGGTCCAAAAGGCGTGAGTCCGCTGCTGGTGCGGCGGGTGCGCGCGGCGCTGGACAAGGCGTGGCAGTCATGGGGTTTGCCCGGTGTCGATATTGAGGCGGCGCGCGCCTACTGTCGCAACGTCAAGATTGTCGTAACGGGCGGCTTCGACGCCGAGCGCATCGCCCGGTTCGAGCGCGAGCACGTCCCGGTCGACATTTACGGCGTTGGCTCAACCTTGCTGCGTAACGACTCCGGCACGAACGCGGATTACACGATGGATATCGTGCGGGTGAAGCTTGGCGATCAATGGGTTGACATGGCGAAAGTTGGACGCCGACCGAACGACAACCCGAACCTGAAACCGGTCGATCTCGGACCGTTGTAAGGCGATACCTGTCATGAAGCTGGTTCTTGCCCACGTTGAGGGGATTTTATGTCGGAACCGAGTGAATTGAACGACAAGCCCTTACGCGCCGACGCCGACCGCGGGCGCGAGCCGTCGCTACACGCCGGACGCATGGGACGGCGGCTGTATTC
>CALMDI010000276.1 GCA_937864975.1 uncultured Chloroflexota bacterium
CGTCGACAATGACAGCGGAATCGTCCGCGAGTCGGCGCATCTGGGCTGGCGCGACCTGCCGCTGGCGTCGATTCTCGCCGGTCACTACCGGGTTCCGGTGTACACGGCGAACAGCACCGAACTGGCGGCAGTCGCGCAGTTCGCCTTTGCCGCCGACGAGACGGTGCGCTCCCTCGTGACCATCCTCATCAACCACAACGTCGAAATCGGGCTGGCGCTGGGCGGGCTGTATCATCGCGGCAGCGACATCGGCTGCCTGCAAATTCCGGCGGGCTTCGGGTTGACCCGCCCGCTGGAAGAATTTCTCACATCGCTTGCGGTGCATGACCGGGCAAAGGCACTTGTCAACGCGCACCCCGGCAGCGAATTGTCACCCGATCACCTGACGTATCTGGATATTCGACAAGCGGCGCTGTCCGGCGATCAGGTCGCGCTCGCGCTGGTCGACGAACTGGCAGATCACCTGGCGCAGGTGTGCGCGTGGGTTGTCGCCTTGCTGCGCCCTGACCTGATCGCGCTGGCGGGTCCGATGGTCGATCTGGGCGAATCGCTGCTCAGCCGTGTGAGCGAGCGGGTGGCGACGTTGATTCAGTCCGAGGCGGCGCACACCGTCAAATTTTCGCTGGCGGACGCGGCGAGCCTGAGCGCGATTGGCGCGGTCGCCAACGCCCTGCAAAACGAACTGGGAATTTTCTAAATATGCGCGAGCGCGGGGTGCTTGGCATCCTCACCAACGATCCCGAACCGGTCTTTCAGCAGAATGTGATCGCGGGAGCGGTCGAAATTGCGCGGCGGCGCGGCTACAGCGCCGAGGTTCAAGCCGCCGATAAGGGCGTCGCCCACCTGAACGCGCTGCCATTTGACGCGAAGGCGCTTTCCGGGCTGCTGGTGATCGCCAACGTCGCGTCGGATGACGTCCTGGTCAGCCTGCGCGAGTTTGGCGTTGCCGTTTCGCTGGTCAGCCATTACGTGCCGACCACCGGGATCCCGGCGATTATCCCCGACAATCGCGAGGGCATCGCGCAGCTCGTGCAGCACCTGATTGTGGACTGCGGGCGGCGCAGGCTGGTCTTTATTCAGGGAGATATGGGGCAGAACGACGGCGTGACGCGCGATCAGGCATTCCGGCAGGAGATGATGCGTCACAATCTCTCGCCCGCGGAGGCTATTATCCTTCGCGGCGATTTTATTCCGGGCACTGCCGCGGGGCGGGTTTCCGAACTGCTGGGCACCAACCGCGATTTCGACGCTATTCTCGCGTCCGATTATTTGATGGCAGCCGCCGCGCTTGACGTAGTGCAGAACGCCGGGATGAGCGTGCCGGACGACGTGTGTATCGCGGGGTTTGGCGACGGTCCCGAAGCAGCCGCCGCCGACTTGACCACGGTCGCCGCCGACGTGGTCGAGCTTGGACGCCGCGCATGCCGCCAGTTGATCGGTCAGATCGACGGACTCGCCATTCGTGGAATCACGGTGCTCAGCACCGAACTCGTGCCGCGCGGGACGACCGTGGTACGAGAACCGCAGCCGTAGGGACAACTGGTGTGGGAAATACGGGCAGACACATGGGTCCGCCCTTACTATTGTCACCACATACGGGCGCACGCGGTGCGCCCCTACACCGTTTATCTAGATTTTGGCGTGCCGCCGGTTTGCTGGATCAAATCTGCGACGAGACCCGTCCATCCGGTCTGATGGCTCGCGCCCAACCCCGCACCGTTGTCCCCGTGAAAATACTCGTGAAAGAGCAGATGGTCGCGCCAGTGGGCATCACGCTGAAAGATGTCCGTGCTGCCGTAAATCGGTCGCCGGTCGGTGGCATCGCGCAGGAACAGCCGGGTCAAGCGCCTTGACAGATCGTCGGCAATCTCGTTCAGCGTCGCCATGCTGCCGGAACCGGTCGGAAACTCGACGGTCAGCCCATCCCCAAAATAGCGGTGGTAGCGCCGCAGCGCTTCGATAAGCAGGTAATTGATCGGGAACCAGATCGGACCGCGCCAGTTTGAATTGCCGCCATAGAGTCGGCTGGTGGATTCGGCGGGCTGGTACTCGATGTGGAATGCCGCGCCGTTGATGTCGAGGCTGTAGGGGTGCGCCTCGTGGTATCGTGACAGGGAGCGGATGCCATAGGGTGAGAGAAACTCGCGCTCATCAAGCATGTAGCGCAGCACGCTGGTCAGGTGCGGGAGTGTCGGAATACTGACAATGCGCGAATTCCCGGAGCCGGGGACTTCGACACTCATCATGTTGCCGGTCAGGTGCGCGCGATGCAGGGTCATCCATTTGACACTGCTGGCGAAAGCGGGCAGCGCGTCGAGCGTTTCCTGTCCAATCGTCTCGACCGCCAATAGCGGCATTAAGCCCACCAACGAGCGGACTTTGAGAGGTGTGATCGTGCCGTCCGGCAGGCGCAGCACGTCGTAGTAAAAGCCGTCTTCCTCGTCCCACAAGCCCATGCCCTCGCGGTTGACGCCGCTCATGGCGACGGCGATGCTCAGGAAATGCTCGAAGAATTTGACGGCTAAATCCTGATATGCCGCGCTCTCCTTTGCCAGTTCGACGGCGATGGTCATCATCGTCAAACAGTAGAAGCCCATCCACGCCGTACCGTCCGACTGATCGACGTAGCCGCCGCTCGGCAGCGAGGCGCTCCGGTCAAACAGGCTGATGTTATCCAGACCAAGAAAGCCGCCCTGAAAAATGTTGCGCCCGTAGACATCCTTGCGATTGACCCACCACGTGAAATTGATCAGCATCTTGTGAAAAACCCGCTGCAGAAAAACCCGGTCGGGCTTGCCTGTTTTGGCAGCGTCGATCTCGTAGACGCGCCACGCCGCCCAGGCATGAACGGGCGGGTTGACGTCGCCAAATGACCATTCGTAGGCGGGAAGCTGCCCGTTGGGATGCATGTACCATTCGCGCGTGAGCAAAACCAGTTGGCTCTTGGCGAAGTCGGGATCGACCAGCGCGAGCGGGATGCAGTGGAACGCTAAATCCCACCCGGCATACCACGGGTATTCCCACTTGTCGGGCATCGCCAAGATATCGAAGTTATTCAGGTGAAGCCAATCGCCGTTGCGCCCCTGCTTGCGCGTTTCTGGCGGCGCTGAAACAGGATCGCCGTTCAACCACTGCTCGACGTCGTAGTAATAAAGCTGCTTTGTCCACAACATGCCCGCGAGCGCCTGACGCTGCACGCGGCGTTCGTCGTCGCTCAAAGTCTTCGGGTGAAGCGCCCTGTAAAAGGCGTCCGCTTCCTGACGCCGCTTGCGAACGATGCCAGCGAAGCCGCGAAACGGGGCTGCCTGCTCCGCGTGCGACAGCCGCAGTCGAAGCGTGCGCGTCTCGCCCCCCGCCAGTTCCAGGCGATAGACCGCGGCGGCTTTCGTGCCGGTTTGCGCCGGATTGACCGCCTCGCGCTC
>CALMDI010000277.1 GCA_937864975.1 uncultured Chloroflexota bacterium
CGTCCCGGTGACACGCCGACCGGATGAAACCGCCCTCACCGTTAGTGTGGTGGGTCCGGTATGCGAAACAACCGATGTGTTCGCGCGCGACGTCGCGCTGCCGCCCGTTCGACCCGGCGATCTGCTGGCGCTGCTGACGGCGGGCGCGTATGGGGTGACGATGGCAAGCAATTACAACGCGCGCCCGATCCCGCCGGAAGTCGTGGTCTCCGAGGACGGTGCGCGCTGGCACGTCGCGCGCCGCCGCCAGACGTGGAACGATCTGATCGCGCAGGAAATGGTGTCCGAGGGCTAACGATTTATGTCGTCCGTGGTTCGCAAACACGACCGGGGTCCGTTCGACATTATCGGCGACGTTCACGGCTGCTTTGACGAGCTGGTGATGCTGCTCGAACAGCTTGGCTATTCGGTCGAGGGGCGCGGCGAGCGCACCAGCGTGAAGCCGCCAGCCGGGCGCAAAACCGTCTTCGTGGGCGACCTGGTCGACCGCGGTCCGAAGATTCCGGCGGTGTTGAGGCTGGTGATGGGCATGGTCGCGGCGGGGACGGCATTGTGCTTGCCGGGCAATCACGACGACAAGCTGACGCGGGCGCTGATGGGTCGCAAGGTGAAGATCCAGCACGGGTTAGAGCAATCGCTGGAACAGCTTGCGGACGAATCGCCGGAATTCAAATCGCAGGTGCGGCAGTTTTTCGAGTCGCTGCCGAGCCATTACCTGCTGGACGACGGCAAGCTGGTCGTCGTTCACGCGGGGTTGAAGGCGAACCTGCATGGGCAAACCGGCAAAGCCGTTCGCAGCTTCGCGCTGTTTGGCGACACGACCGGAAAACTCGACGAGCACGGCTTGCCGGAGCGGCGCGACTGGGCGGCGGCGTATCGCGGCAAGCCGCTGATCGTTTACGGGCACACGCCCGTTGCCGAAGCCCACTGGGTGAATAACACCGTCAACATCGACACGGGCTGTGTCTTCGGCGGCTCGCTGACCGCGCTGCGCTATCCAGAGTTAGAGACGGTGGCAGTCAAGGCGCTGCGAACTTATGCCGAGTCCCGCCGTCCATTCCTTCCCCTCGACGTATCCGAAGCTTGAGCCGACGCAGAGAGCAGCGACGACGACGAATTTACCTCGAAAGACAGGGATGATCACGCATGGCTGTGGTTAAAGGATGCTTTAACCAGAGCCACCAGCCCAAAAACGACGCCCGTTATCCCCTATCCTGCAATAAAAAGACCCCGCGGCGGCGGGGTCTTCTGTCTGATGGTGATGGCTGGACTCGAACCAGCGACCTCTTCATTATGAGTGAAACGCTCTAACCAGCTGAGCTACATCACCTCAAATAAAAGTAGCGGGGGTAGGATTCGAACCTACGGCCTCCGGGTTATGAGCCCGACGAGCTACCACTGCTCTACCCCGCATCATGAGCAGAATAATAGCACCCCGATACGCCCATGTCAACGGCGAGTTTAGAGGGATTTCCCCTCGCGCATCTGGCCACATCACTGTCTAGAGTGTCGAGTCTGTCTCTAAAACCTTCTTGAGCTGCTGGACATTAAGCTTCATTTGCCTGTGTAAAATTCGGGCAAACAGTGGCTCCAGCAATTGAAACGGACCAGATCCCTTGACCGTTAGCATAGTCGTCACTTTCGCACTACCCGCGGCGGGTTCAATCAGCACTGTCCCTTCCGCCTGCATGGGACCCAACGCGCTGCGAAGCTGAAAGCGATGGTTCGGCTCGTAGACAGTCACCGTGCGATTTGCGGGCATACGCATACCCATTATTTGGCGCACGTCGCGATACATTGTCCCCACCCCGCCATCGCCCGACAGCCTCTTTGACTCCACTAGCTCAAGCTCGAACCGGGGTCCATTCTCACCGTTTGACATGAACGAAAAGACTTCCTGTACGGGTCGATTGACAATGACGGTCTCTTGAATAGTTTTCATAAAGAAAGACTCCCAATTCTATTTGGTAGTACGCAATGATACCTTGATTGCTAGTTCTGACGCGAAACCCCACCCTCTGTCTCCCTCCCCGATTTCGGGGAGGGAGAACCTGGAAAGCACGCTCCTGCATTTCCCCTCCCTGAAGTCGGGGAGGGGTGTCGAGCTGCTCAGGGGGTCGCACCTTCGGTGCGACCGAAGTTCCCGCCTTTGGCGGGAACCCCGCGCAAGCGAGACGGGGTGGGGTTGCCCTAGCAATCACGGTAATGATGTATGTTCTGAAAATATTATAGACTGGTTTAGCCTTTTTATGGCTTTCACAAAGGTCGTGGGGTCACGCATAAAGCGGATAGAGCACAAGCTTACCTCAGGCCTGCTTTCCACGTTTGAATAGGCTATAATACGGTGATAGAACTGACGTTCGAGAGGCAGGCAAACTCGATGCCCAAATTTGAACTGATCTCCGAGTTCAAGCCGACGGGCGATCAGCCGCGCGCGATTGGCGAGCTGGTCGAAGGATTGAGTCAGGGGCTTCAGCACCAGACCCTGCTCGGCGCGACAGGTACGGGCAAAACCTTTACCATCGCGCAGGTCGTGCAGGAAGTGCAAAAGCCGACGCTGGTGCTGGCGCACAACAAGACGCTGGCGGCGCAGCTTTACGCCGAATTCAAGGAGTTCTTCCCGAAGAACGCCGTCGAATACTACGTCAGCTATTACGACTACTACCAGCCGGAGTCGTACGTTCCGCGCTATGACCTGTACATCGAGAAGCAGACGGACATCAACGAGCAGATCGAGCGGCTGCGGATTGCCGCCAAAGCGTCGCTGCTGTCGCGCCGCGACGTGCTGATCGTCGCGTCGGTGTCGTGCATCTACGCGACCGGCGACCCGGAAACGTGGGCGCGCTCGCTGGTGCAGCTTCGCGTGGGCGACACGACGCGGCGCGAAGCCATCCTGCGCGACCTTGTCGCGATTCAGTACACGCGCAGCGACATGGACCTGGCGCACGGCACGTTCCGCGCGCGGGGCGACGTGCTGGAAATTTACCCGCCCTATGAAGATTCGGCGTTTCGCGTCAGTCTGTTCGGGGACGAGATCGAGCGCATCACAGAGTTCGATCCGCTCACGGGCGAGCTGCTGGCGGGTCACGAATCGATTGTCGTCTTCCCGGCGGCGCAGTTCATCGCGGATCAGGACAAGCTGCAAAAGGCGATCCACGACATCGAGACCGAGCTTGAGCAGCACCTTCAACATCTGAAGGCGGAAGGTAAGCTGGTCGAAGCGCAGCGGCTTGAACAGCGCACGCATTATGACCTCGAAATGCTGCGCGAGATGGGCTTCTGCACGGGAATCGAGAACTATTCGCGGCACCTCGACCAGCGCGCGCCGGGCAGCCCGCCCTACACCATGGTCGATTACTTCCCCGACGACTATCTGCTGGTCATCGACGAGAGCCACATGACCCTGCCTCAAGTTCGCGGCATGTACAACGGCGACCACGCGCGCAAGCTGACGCTGGTCGATTATGGCTTCCGCCTGCCGAGCGCGATGGACAACCGCCCGCTGACGTTTCAGGAATTTGAAGAGCGCATGGGGCAGACGATCTATACCACCGCCACGCCGGGACCCTACGAGCGACAGATCAGCCAGAAGGTCACTCAGCAGATCATTCGCCCGACGGGGGTTGTCGATCCTGTCGTCATCGTGCGACCGACGGTTGGACAAATCGACGATCTGCTGCAAGAGATCGCGCAGCGCGTGAAGAACGGTCAGCGCGCGTTCGTGACGACGCTCACGCAGCGAATGGCGGAAGAACTGGCAGGCTACATCAACGAGATGGGTATTCGCGCGCACCACCTGCACGCGGAGATCAACACCATCGAGCGCGTCGAAATCCTGCGCGATCTGCGCCTGGGCGTGTACGACGTGCTCGTGGGTATTAACCTGCTGCGCGAGGGCATCGACCTGCCGGAAGTCTCACTGGTTGCCATCCTCGACGCCGACAAGGAAGGCTTCCTGCGCTCCGAGCAGGCGCTGATTCAGACCATCGGACGTGCGGCGCGGCACATCGAAGGCACCGCCATTCTCTATGCCGACCACATGACCGACAGTATGCGCCGCGCGATTGACGAGACGAACCGCCGCCGCGCTGTTCAGGAGGCGCACAACGAGGCGCACGGCATCACGCCGCGCTCGATTGTGAAGCAGGTGCGCGACCTGACCGACCGCGTCCGCGCGCAGGTGACCGAGGAGCAGGTGGTCGAAACGGGCGGCATGTACAGCCCGGCGATGCTGCCGAAGGACGAGCTGCACCGCATGATTAAGGAGCTTGAGACGGAGATGAAGAACGCCGCCCGCTCGCTGGAATTCGAGAAAGCGGCGATGCTGCGCGATCAGGTGATCGAGCTTAAGCAGATCATGGCGGAGAAAGAGCCGGAAGGCGACCTGCTGCCGCGCCTGAGCTAACGCTCTCAGTACTGAGGTTTGAGGGTTGAGGATTGAGTAAAGACAGAGAGTTTACTCAAACCTCGACCCTTTTGATTCAGTCTATCGTTCGCAGGTCGACAAGCTCGAACTGCGGCATGTGTTTCATTTCGGGGTTCTGACCGGAGTTTTCGCAGGTTTCCCATTCCGACAGAATGGCGTGCACACGGACGTCGTGCATGGTGCCGCCGGCAAGCGTTTCGAGGCGCACGAGCCATTCGGAGTCGCCGCTCTGCTCCTCGCGTAAGAGGCGCGTCCCTGGCAGAGCGCGCAGACCCAAGTGCTCGCGCAGGTAATGATCGGCGGCGAGCGTGGGTTTTTCGTAGCAGGAACGCCCGCGGAAATGCTCCAGCACCACGTCGCCTCGTTGGGACGCCACGATGACGTCGCTTACATCTTGGGGATTGATGTACCCGTAACACACGCCCCACGGCAGCATGGCAACCGTCGCCGCAAAGCGGTGCCCGCCGATATGTGTCGACTGCCACGCATTGACGCCCGCGCGCTCGAATTCGGTAAACACGGGCGGACCGTACCGGGCGCAGGAGAGATCGCGCCGACCATTCGTGCAGACGATGAACAGCGGCTCCGCGACACGGTAGCGTTTAAACCGCGACTCGCCGCGCGACAGCCCGTCGAGGTCGAAGGATTGCAGGTGATGGTGCTGGGCGAAGGGAACGCGATACAGGACAGGGTCTTCTTCGCGGGACAGGGCAACGTAGAGGTTGTATTCGTTTTCCGGCGCGGCGGAGCGGCGGATGAACAGAATCTTGGCGTTCGGCGTGCTCGCCTGCCAGGTTTGGAGACTGTCGATAACCGGCTGCTGCAGCGCCGATTCCGGCAGCGCCTGATTGCCCCACCCGCCCGTATATTCGATGAGCATCCAGACGTCGCAGCGCGGCGCGGTGGCAAAGATTTGTTCACCCACCTCCCGCGAGCAATCCGCGCAAAGAAACGTGGCGCCTGGCTGTGCTGCCATATTGGTCATTTCGACTTATCTCCCCGTGATGCCAGTAACCTCCATTAATCTAACCTATTGTTGACCGGATTGCCGAGACCAAAAAGGGGATGCTTAGCACGTCCACGTTCGCGTTCGTTGCAGCTCCAGGACTACACCATGAACTCGCCGTTCTTGTAGAAGAGGTCGCCGTCCACGAGAATTTCGCTGTCGTTACGCATGTCGCAGATCATATCCCAGTGAACGGAGCTTTCGTTCTTGCCGCCCGTCTCGGCGTAGCTGCGTCCGATTGCCATATGAATCGTGCCGCCGATCTTCTCGTCAAACAGGATCATGCCCGTGAACTTGTCGATGCCGAAGTTCGTGCCGATGGCGAACTCGCCCAGGTAGCGCGCGCCCACGTCGGCGTCGAGCATCGAATAGAGCAAGTCC
>CALMDI010000278.1 GCA_937864975.1 uncultured Chloroflexota bacterium
TTGGCTGAAGCACGTATTGAATCACAAACTCGCGATTTTCCTGACCATCGTCGACGACTAAAATGCGTTCGCCTGCCAATGTTCGCCCCGTTGCCCTAAATGGTCGCTTGACTCGTTCTTAAGTATAGAGCCAAGACTTTTTCCCGTTGCACAAAGCTTCTATGTAATCGGTTAGAGAATTCCGAAAAACAGCGCGCTGCAATTGTTCCCAGGGTCGCGCGGGCTTATAATAGGTCTATGAATGTCTGCCACTCCGAGCATTTCCCTTGCAGCATCAACTAACCAATCCTGCGGCGGTCGCGCTGACTCAGCCTCGTCCGAATTTGCGTCGGCGTGGCGTCGTGCGCTTTCTGCGGGAAGCGGCGGAAACCCTCGGTCTGGTGGTGACGCTGTATGCGCTGGTGAATCTTGCCAGCGCGCGCTTCATCGTCGAGGGTGATAGTATGCAGCCCAATTTCGCGACGGGTCAGTTCCTGCTCATCAGCCGGGCGAATTATTTGATCGGACAGCCGGAACGCGGCGACATTGTCGTTTTCCATTACCCGCTGAATCCTGAGATGGACTTTATCAAGCGGGTGATCGGGCTGCCCGGCGATACCGTCGAGATGATCGACACGCGCGTTCACGTCAACGGCGCCGAGCTGGACGAGCCGTACATTCGCGAAGCGTGCCTGCCGCAGAACTGCCGCGATCAGCGTTGGGAAGTCAGCGCGGGGCAGTATTTCGTCATGGGCGATAACCGCAACGAAAGCCGCGATTCGCGGGCATTCGGTCCCGTCGACCGGCGTTACATGGTGGGAGAGGCGCTGGTGCGCTACTGGCCCCTGCAAGATTTGGGTATCGTCAGCCAGTATCGCTACAGCGGCGAAACGGAGATTACGGACTGACGATGACGACCATCGACGTAACGACAACACCGCAGGCGCTGGCGCGTCCTCGCCTGCATCGTCCGGGTTTTTTGCGCGAGGTGATCGAGACGCTGATCCTGATCGTCGTCATCTATGCGCTGGTGAACCTGGCGACCGTTCGCTTTTTCATCGATGGTCCCAGTATGCAGCCGAATTTTCACGCGGGGGAATTTCTGATCGTCAGCCGCGTGAGCTATCTGCTTGGCGCGCCGGAGCGGGGTGATGTCGTCGTCTTTAACGCGCCCGGCAACTCTGACGACGATCCGCCGCTCATCAAGCGTCTGATCGGAATGCCGGGGGATACGGTCGAAATGCGCGACCGGCAGGTCTACGTGAATGGCGCGCAGATCAGCGAGCCGTATGTCCTTCAGGAAGAATGCGCGTCGCTGTGCCGCGACGATGTCTGGCAGCTTGGCGCCGACGAGTATTTTTTCATGGGCGACAATCGCAACAACAGCCGCGACTCCCGGCGCTTTGGACCGGTCAGGCGGGATCAGATTGTTGGGGAAGCATTCATTCGTTACTGGCCCCCCCCGCAGTGGGGCATTGTCGAACATTTCCGATTTTCGGGCGGATGAGGGTTAATGGAGGGACGCATGACGGACAAAACCGCCTATCTTTGCCCGCAGTGTCAGATCGGTCACTTGCAGGCGGGCAAGACGACGTATGTTCGCGTGGTCGGCGGCATGGTCGTGAGCGTGCCCGAGATGGTTTCGTCTACCTGTGATGTCTGCGGCTATCAGGAATTCGATGCCGCCGCTCTGACGCAGCTCGAAGCCCTGTTGGGCGAAGTCGCGATTTCAAAAGGCGGAGCGCGCCCAACGCTGGTCGCCTCGCCGCCCGATGGCAGCATCAGCCCCCACAGCCTGAAGCCCTGATCGGCTCCTCGAAACACGGTTGTAAACTGCGCGCCGCCCCGGCTGGGCAGTTTTTATGCCCATTTTGTCGAGAGTCATTTGAAACTTCCGAAAGAGTG
>CALMDI010000279.1 GCA_937864975.1 uncultured Chloroflexota bacterium
CGCGGTGATCGCAAAGATGCAGGATTGCTGCACCACCAACCAGAACGTCTCGCGCTTGAACAGGAACTGGAAGTTGCCGAGTCCGACGAAGCGCTGCATCGACTTGTTCAGCGTCGCCAGGTGGATCGCGTAGAAGGCCGGGTAGATCACCAGCAGCGCCATGTCCGCCAGCTCGTTAAACGAATCAACCTCGGTAATCTTCAGCCGCAGGTCGATGATGTAATCCGTCCAGTTGTCGCCGCCCTGAATGACCGCGCTGCTGCCGTCGAGCTGGTTGCCCGTCAGCGCCAGCACATTGCCGCCGTCGTCTTCGACCACGTTCACGGTCGCGTTATTAAACGTCCAGCCCGCGAAGCCGCCATCCTCAAAATCGGTGCTGAACAGCACGCCGCCTTCGGGCGTCGCGGTCGTCTCTTGCCCCACGACGCGCGACGACGCGGCTTGAACAACGACGCCGACGAGCAGCATCCCGAACAACAAGCGGACGACGCTGCGCCCCCAGTGGCTTACACGCAACCGATCAGTCATTCGAACCAAGTCCCTGTCACAAGGCGCAGCAAATCAAGTTGCCCCGCGGGGCGGTGGGTATTATACCGAGGTTCCACGGATGTGCAGCAAATTCGTTGGTAACGGGCGAACCAGCGGAAGCTCAGCCGCTCAGTTTCGAGACAGCATTTGAGAGTAAAATCCCTGCGTCTCTGTCCCTCTGTGCCTCTGCGTTACGCTTTTGTCTCTCGTCTTTTGCTGAAAGCTGACCGCTGACGGCTGAAAGCTCTAAAATCTCCCCTGCTGCTCCACGACGAGGCGGTCAAAGCGAATATATCCGCCCACGGCATCGGCATCAACTCGCACCAGCACCGCGTTTTCCGGTCCCAGGTAGGCGGCTGGATTGGCGATTTCGCCAACGCCGTCGTCGACGGTGACTTCGCGCCACTCGTCGCGCAGCCAGTCGTACACGTAGACGGGCAGTCCGCTCGTGCCGATGTTCGTCCGCTCCAGCCGCACGATCAACCGCTCGACCGTCGAGAGGATGGCGCTTGGCAGCGGCGTAAACCGGAACGTCGCCTGATCGCCCGGCTGCAGCGACAGGTTCAAAGGCGCGATCTCGCCCATGCCGAGCCGGTCTTCCGCGACCCACGTGAATTGATCCGGCGTAATCGTCACGGTCGTGGTCGGCGCGACGTGTTCCACCTCAAGCTCGATCAGATAGAAGGTCGTGTCCTCGGAATTCCACGCCGCGCCTTCCAGCGATAGATTCAGCGGCGCGGTACTAGTCCAGCCCGCGAGGTAAACGTCGTCGCCGCGCCCGGTCGAGACCGTTCCCGCCCGATTGCCGGTGGTATAGGTGTAAAAGTCGGTAATGAACGAGGCGAGAAACATCCGCCTGCGCCGCTGTTCTTCCAGCGCGGCGTCCGTCGTCACACCGGGCGGAATGTCGTCCTGCCCCAGTACATCGGTCACGGTCTGACCGCCCGCCGCGCCGCCGTAGAAGGTGTAATAGTAAGACGACAGCCCGAACGAGGTCGGCGTGTAGATCAAGGGCGCGGGCGGCGGATTGTTGGGCAGCAGCAGGTCAAAGGGCGCGCTGTCGCCGGGCGCGAGGGCTTGCTCAAATGAGAACGCCATGCCACGCGCCAGCAGAACCGGGGTTTCCAGCGTGATGTCGCTGTCGTTCCGCACCGAGCCGCGCACGCGCTGCTGTCCGAGTTCGTCATCGTACGCCACCGACGCCGAGCCGCCTATCGCGGGCTTGTCGATCACCCCGCTGACACTGAAACCCGCGATAAAGCTGGCGTCCACGGCAAAATCGCTCGCCGTGAACACGTCCGACTGTGCAATATCAACCGTCGATTGGACATTCGTGCCAAGCAGGCTGCCACGGTTTACACGCGGAATCGGACGCAGCGCGCTGCCGTCCTCCATCGTCAGGGCGTACTGCGCGCGCCGGGGCGAGAGCAGCCCCACCAGCCCTTCGACCGTCGCCTGGTCGCCTTCCGACCATGCCCGCACCACACTCAGGCGGCTGAGCGTGGCTTCCGTACCGCGCAAATTGAAGCCTAAAATGTAGGCAAGCCCGCTAAAGACGATGATTAGCGCCGGGATGGTGAGCCACGCCAGCTCGCGACGATTGAGTCGCGCCAGCAGCAGATAATTGAGCGGACCGATGAGCGCGATATACAAGCCGAGGAATCCGCACAGCGGCAGCACATCGGGCAGCAGGTTGAAACCGGGCAGAATTTCGGTCGCGCTTGCCGCCAGATCCCAGTTTGTGAAGCCTTCGCCCCACGAGACTCTCGGCTCGACCGTCGTCTGCAAGGTGACCCACAGGCTGGTCATCCCATCCCAACCCCGCAGCGGCTGCGCGTTCGGGTCAACCGACAGGTAATCCACTGTCCCAGAGCCGAACGCCCGACGCGCCAGAAGCGGCAGCCCTTCGCGCTCGACCAGCACGCGGGCGTCCTCGTGCAGCCTTCCCGTGGCAACGACCGTATCCCCCGTGAGATCGGCGTCAGAGGCGCGCAGCCACGTCGCCAGCACGTCCAGGTCGCTCAGTGTTTCGCTGGCTTCGGGCACGAGCGGCAGGAGATCGACCAGTCCCGCGGCGGTCGGCTGCCACGCGCCGCCGCCCGTGACGATCAGATGCCCGCCGGACAGCAGCCACGTTTCCAGCGCCTGCCGCTGCGGCGCGCTCAGAGCGCTCGTGTCCGCGTCCGTCATCAGCAGGACATCCATCGCGCTCAAGGCGCTGGCGCGGTCGGGAATATCCTCCACGCGCCAGTTCGTCTGGTAAGCGGAGCCTGTGCCAAGCGCCGCGCCGCTCATGTCGATGGAGCCGATAGCGGACTCGGTGACGACGACGTACAGCCGATCCATCGGCTGAATTGCCGCGATCACGGCAGGCTCGGCGGCGACGATCACGCCACCGTCGTCGATCAGTTCCACCCGAATTTGCGTGGCAAAGCTGCGCGCGGTCACGTACAGCGTCACCGTCTGCGTCGCGCCCGTCGGCAGATTCACGGGCGCGCTGAACGTATTGGTGATTCCCACGCCCGACGTCTCCGGTCGAATGACCAGCCGCCCCTGCATCGGATCACCCTGATTGCTCACGTTCACGACGACCGGCAGCCAATCACTCTCGCGGAAGCGTCCGTCGTACCCGGCGCGAACCGACAGATCGATAATTGGAGCCTGGGCGGGCGGCGCGAAACCGCCCAGCAGGAGCAGAACGCCGATCAAACCCGGCAGCAAACGCAGCGTTTTCATACCATGACACGTTTCGACCAGCGCGAGCGATAAACCATCGACGGTGCGATTGTAACATCTTACCCACGACTTCCGCAGTCCCTTCGATGTCGCATGAGAACCTCAGCTTGTCGCCAAAGCTTGGTAGTGCTTCCGCAGTCGTCGTTTCGTCTATTCGTATAAAGTGACCGAATTCGTTTGTATCTGTTGCGATTGCGCCTGATTCTATTTATAGTAGGCGAAAGCGATTTATTAAAATGTATTTCGCTGGTTTTGTCGTCAGTACGCCGAGGAGGTGGACGCCGCCGAAACGCCGTGGACTGGTTCGCATCTCCAAGCACGAAACGTTGCAAGCACTTAGACAGTAAGGAAACTAATCATGAATCTCGCACGCATTAAACGCCTTGTCCCCGTTCTCCTGATTGTTCTTGGTATTGGGATCATGAGCCTCGGCGGGGTGACCGCCCAGGACGACGAGCTGACCTTTGCCATCGTCAGCCATGGCGGCGTTGGCAATCCCTTCTGGATCACCGTCATCAAGGGCATGGAAGATGCCTGCGCGCTGCTGGATGCCCAGTGCCAGTGGCTGAGCGATCCGGTCGACAACGTGAACGACATGGCGGGCTACTGCGACGACGCGCTGGCGCTCAATCCCGACGGCTTGGGCGTCACTTCCCCGAACCCGGATGTCATTCGTGACTGCGTCCAGCGCGCGGTCGACTCGGACATTCCGGTGATTATCCTGAACACCGCCGACCCGAACGCGGGTACCGATCAAGCGCTTCCGGCATTGTTCTATGTCGGCGCGAACGAGCGCACGGGCGGACGCTCGAATGCCGAGGCGATTCTGGCGGCGGCAGCCGAAGACGGCGTTGAGATCACCAAAGTCGTTTGCCCGATCCAGGAAGTCGGTCACAGCGGTCTCGAAGCGCGCTGCAACGGCGTCGAGGACGTGATGGCGGAGCGGGGTATCGAAGTCGAGCGTCTGACGATCAACAACAACGCGACCGAATCGGCGGGCATCCTCCAGGACTACTTCGCCGCGAACCCCGACGTCAACGCCATCACCCTGCTTGGTCCGACCCCGTCGTCAAGCTGGAATCTGGCGTCGCAGGAAATGGGCGTTCCCGCGCGTGGTGAAGAGGGTCACATCTATGCCACGACCCACGACACCAGCCAGGAAATCTACGACATGATCAAGAGTGGGCGTTTGGTACAGGCGGTTGACCAGCAGCCGTACCTTCAGGGTTTCGAGACGATTATGTGGCTGTTCCTCAACAGCCAGTACGAGCTTGCGCCCGGCGGCGACATCCTGACCGGTCCTGGTGTCATTGATACCAGCAACGTCGATGCGATCATCGACCTGACCGCGCAGGGCTTCCGCTAAAGCGCAGCCGCGCCAGCGCGCAGAAACTGATCCAGGCTTGTATGAGTGGGGTGGCATTCGTGCCACCCCACTCTTCCCGTTTCTAAAGCGCTTCATCGCTGCTTGCGGGCGCGTCCGAAAATGATGAACGTTTTTCAACTTAGATGAATTGAGTGCTGGCTCATGAGTGAACTGTCCCCTGCCTCCGGTGGTCTCCCGTCCAAAGTGGTAGTCCCCTACGGCGATGTTGAGCGCGGGCGGCGCTCGACCAGTGTGACCATTACCATCTTCCTGCTGGTCATGTCGAGTATCGCGAGCCTGATCGTCGCCGAGCAGATTCTCGCGGGTTGGCTAGCATTGGGCGAGCGCGCGAATATTCCGCGTAGCAACCTGAATGTGATCGAGTTGGGAGTCGCTGCCGGAGCGCTTCTCTGGGGTCTCGTCACCCTGCGAACCGCCTATGGCTTCCTCTCGCACGAACGCGCGCCCTCCATGCAGGCATACTTTGAAGGCAAATCCTCGCGCATGGCTCCGGGCGTTCTCCTGACGATTGCGCTGCTGAGCATTATCGGCGTCATCAGCCTGGTCATCGCCGAACAGGTGCTGACCGGATGGCTGCCCCTGGGCGAGCGTGTCAATATTGCTCGCAGCAACCTGAACGGCGCGGAAATGCTGGTCGCCATCTGCGGCTTGCTGTGGGGGTTCGTGACGCTGCGGACGGTCTACGGCTTGCTGAACCGCAACCGGCGCGCGTGGGCGTGGGCGCAGTGGGTGGTGCTGCTGACCGCCGTCATCGGCATGACGCTGCTGCTGTCCGGCATTTTCGATCTGTCGACCATCATTCCGCGCGGCGGCACGATTTTCGACAATCTGCCGGGCGTGCTGGCATTGACCGCGCCGGGGCTGCTGATTTTCCTCTCGTGCATTGCGGTCTACCGCTTCAGCACCATCGACGTCGACCTGAGCGCGGCGCAATCGCTCCGCAACACGCTGGCGAAATCACCCAGCGCGGGCAGTATTATTGGCTTTCTTGCCCTGCTGGTGGTCTTTAGCCTTGCCTCGGATCTGTTTCTTGAGCCGCGTTCGCTGGCAGGGATGCTGACCACGAACATCACGCGCGGCATCGTCGCCATCGGCATCACCTTTCTGATGATTTCCGGCGAATTTGATCTGTCGGTTGGTTCGGTTTATGGGGCGGGCGCGCTCGTGTTCCTGGTGCTCATGACGGAAGGGATTGCCGGCGTGACGACAACGGTCATTCCCGCCGCCATCATCGCGCTCGTCGTCGCCGCTGCCCTCGGAGCGGTCAACGGGCTGTTGTTAATCGCCAATAGAAGCATTCCCTCGTTTATTATTACGCTCAGCACCCTGCTCATGTATCGCGCCATCCTGCTCGTCGTCGTCGCGGATGGACGCATTCTCCGTTATGCCGATTACCGCCTGCCGCCGCCGTGGATTTATGTCAACCGCTGGCTGATCGCGGCGGGTACGCTGGCGGCGGCGGCGCTCATCCTCTTCATGGGCTACCGGCTCATTCCGAACATCTGGAACAGCTTGCGGAGCCGCTGGACCAACTACCGTAACAATGCCGATGATTTACGCGATTTCTGGCTCATCGTGTCTGCGGCGCGGCTCGTGGTCACCCTTGTCGCGGTCGTCGGCATCATTCTGGTGCTGGGGCGCGCCGCCTTACTCAACGTGCAGGCAGCCGGTTCAGAACCGATCCTTCAGATCAGCTTTTTCGAGATTTTGAACGGTCAATTTGACTTTGTTCCCCGCGACGTCAACCTGCGCGCGGGCGTCCTGTGGTGGTTCATCCTGGTGGTCGTTTTCCAGTTCATTCTGACGCAGACGCGCTATGGCAATGCGACCTTCGCGGTGGGCGGCAATCCCGGCGCGGCGCTGGCGCAGGGCATCAACGTCAACCGTGTTAAAGTGACGAACTTTATGATTTCGGCGGTGCTGGCGGCGTTCGCGGGCATTATCAATGTGGCGCGGCTGGCGAATGTCGATCCGTTGATGGGACAGGGGTTGGAGCTGGAAGTCATCGCGGCGTCGGTCATCGGCGGGGCGATGCTCAGCGGCGGCTATGGAAGCATCGCGGGGGCATTTCTCGGCGTGCTGATTTTTGGAATGCTGCAAACCGGATTGGTGCTCGCCGGTGTTCCCGCGCGCGCCTTCGCGGGCGTGATCGGCGCGGTCATTCTGGCGGCAGCTATGATTAATGCAGCGATGAGGCGGGCAAGACGATGAGTGAGACGACAAACGGCACGCCACTGGTCGAGATGCGAGGCATTTACAAAAGCTTCGGCACGGTAGACGCGCTCAAGGGCGTTGATTTTGTGGTGAACCGCCCGGAGATTGTGGGGCTGCTTGGCGACAACGGCGCGGGTAAATCGACGCTTATCAAGATTCTGACCGGCATTTATACGCCAACACGCGGCGAAATCCTCTTTGACGGCAGTCCGGTTCACATTACGTCCCCCCACGACGCGCGGGCGCTCGGCATTGAAACAGTCTATCAGGACCTCGCGCTGGTGCCACTCATCAGCATCGCGCGCAACTTCTGGCTGGGTCAGGAATTGACGCGGCAAATTGGTCCGCTGCGCGTGCTCGACCACCGCGAGATGTCCCAG
>CALMDI010000280.1 GCA_937864975.1 uncultured Chloroflexota bacterium
AGTCAACCCTGGCGGCGACTGAAGAACCCGGTCAGGGACAGTTTGCGAACTGCGGGAGCCTTCGCGTCTACAAAGTCAGTTCAAACGGCAATCAGGATTTGTGGCCCAACGTCTCGTGCAGCGGCAGCGTCCTGACGGTGCAGGCAGGCGGCACGGGACATTACATCTTCTACCGCTTCAACAGCGCCCAGGCGGCAGCCAGCGCTCCCGCCCTGCTGTTCACCTGCGTGGCGGTCACGACCAGTCAGCAGTCCACCGCGCTTGGAGGACAGTTCTGCCCGTCATTGAGCCAGGGGACAGGGCTGAATACCCTTTCCGGCACGAATGACACCCTCGCCGGGAATAACGGCGACGTCAGCGGTAACAACGGCGGCGACAACAGCGATACTACCGGCGATAACGCCTAGCGTTCGCGCTTGACAATTGCATAGCACGACGGCAGCCGGTCTTCAAACCCGGCTGCTCGTTTTTACGGCATTCCGCTACAATACCGTGGGGACTGCTGGCGGGAGCAACCGGGTGGGAACGCTTTATATCGTGCCAACACCGATTGGAAATCTGGAAGATATCACGCTGCGCGCGCTGCGGGTGCTGCGCGAGGCGAGCCTGATCGCGGCGGAAGACACGCGCACGACGCGCGTGCTGCTGCAACGCTACGACATCCCGACACCGCTGACCAGCTACCACGAGCATAACAAGCGGATGAAGCTGGACACGATTTTCGACGCGCTGGCGCGGGGCGACGTGGCATTGGTGTCGGACGCGGGAACGCCGGGCATCTCCGATCCCGGCTACGAGCTGATCGAAGAAGCGATCCGGCGCGGCGTGCGGGTGGAGCCGTTACCGGGCGCGAACGCCGCGATCACGGCACTGGTGGCGTCGGGGCTGCCGACCGAGGGCTTTGTCTTTCTGGGCTTCCTGCCGAAGAAGGACAAGGCGCGACGCGAAGCGCTGGCGTCGGTCGCGGGCGAGCCGCGCACGCTGATTCTCTACGAAAGCCCGAATCGCCTGACGGACACGCTGGAGACGGTGCTTGCCGTGTTGGGGGATCGCGCGGTGTGCGTGGCGCGCGAGCTGACGAAAATCTACGAGGAATTTCAGCGCGGGCGCGCGAGCGATGTGCTGGCACATTACACCGAGCATCCTCCACGCGGCGAGATCGTCCTCCTGATCGGCGGCGCGAAGCCTGAGGAAACGGAAGTCTGGGACGAGGCGCGCGTGCTGGCGGCGCTGCGCGAGCGGCTGAACGCGGGCGAGCCGTTGAGCAGCGCGGCGAAAGCGACTGCCGCTTCCGCGGGCTGGGATCGCAAGACGGTGTATGCGCTGGGCGTGCGCTTGAAGGATTCGGAAAATTAGCCCTAGAAAACGCCGAACGAGCGTGTATAATGGCAACCTTATTCTGGACGAAGATCGATCCGCGTCACGCTGCGTCGTGGCGACGGGAATAAACAGGGCTTAAAGACAGTATGGGATCTTATCACGGACCTAAGGCACGGATCCAGCGACGCTTCGGCGAGGTGTTGGTGCCTCGCGCGAAATACCAGAAAATTCTGGAAAAGCGCGCCTATCCGCCCGGAGACCACGGCAAAGAAAAGCAGTACCGTTCCGGTCGCCGCAGCGACTATGGTAACCAGTTGAGCGAAAAGCAGAAGCTGTCGTTCATCTACAACATCCGTGAAGCGCAGATGCGCCGCTACTTCATGCGCGCGCGCCGCCTGCCAGGGGTGACGGGTGAAAACCTGCTTCAGCTTCTGGAGCGTCGTCTGGACAACGTCGTCTATCGCGCCGGGTTCGCGGCGACGATCTGGGCGGCACGCCAGATTGTCCGTCACGGGCACATCACCGTCGATGGGCAGCGCGTGGACCTGCCGTCGTTCCAGGTGAAGCCGGGGCAGACGATTGCGGTCAGCGAGAAGATGCGGAACAACGTGCACGTGGTCGAGTCGATGGAAGGCAGCGCCTATAACCTGCCGTACATCCAGGTCGACCGGGATGCCCGCTCCGCGCGCTTTAGCTCGATCCCGTCGCGCGACGAAATCCCGACGCCGGTGCAGGAACAGTTGATCGTCGAGTTCTACACGCGGCTCACGTAATTCCCAAATTTGCGACACCCTCAAGAGGCGACTGTACAGGTCGCCTCTTTTGATTCCTCAGGCGGGCGCGGTCGCCACTTCGTCCACGGCGAGCCGGTCTTCCACGATCAGCCACGCCATTAGCGCGCTCAGCCACGCGAGCACCGCGCAGATCATCATGACCGCGCGCGTGGTATCGAGAAATGCCAGCCTGATCGCCTGCGTGATGCGCGGGTACGTGCCGCAGCACTGGCCGGCCGGGATGGTGCCGCATCTCGTCGACTTCGACGGCCCGCCCGTGGGCCCGTTCGCTGCGTCTCACGATCTCGACGGAGACGGGGAGCTGCTGCTCGTGCCCACGCCCGGACACACGCCGGGGCATGCCGGCCTGCTCATCCGTGCGGGCGGCAGGCAGATGCTTCTGGCCGGTGACCTCGTTCATGCCGCCGCGGAGCTCGACCGGGCGGCTCCGGATCTCGGCGCCTGGGCTCTAGCCGAGCGGGTGGCCGTGCTTGCGGCACACGACCCGGACGCCGCTCGCTTGATCGCCGCCCTCGACACAGCGGGCTTGTCCCTCGACGAGGAGCTCCTCTGATGCGTTTCGCCTATATCGGCCTCGGCCGGGCAGCGCGGCTCTACCACTTCCCCTCGCTCGCCCGGGTGCCGGAGGCCGTCGCCGTCGGCGGCTTCGACCAGTCGCCCGAGCAGCGCCTGTCCTGGCAGGCGGAGACGGCCATGCCGGTGCTCTCGACGGTGGAGGAGCTGCTCGCATTGCGGCCCGACGTGGTCGTCGTGGCGACGCCGCCGGCGACGCACGCCGCGACCTGCATCGCCGCGCTCGAGGCGGGTGCGCACGTCGTGTGCGAGAAGCCCTTTGTCGAGACGGTCGCGGCGGCGGACGCCGTGCTCGCTGCGGCGGCGCGAGCCGGCCGGCAGGTGGCGGTGAACCATCAGTTCCGGGCCAAGCCGATGTTCAGCGCGGTCGCGGAGGGGATTCACTCGGGCGCGTACGGGCGTCTCGCCTTCTGCCAGCTCTGGCAGCTGATGGACCTGGCCCCCTGGGAGGAGCCCACCGCGTGGCGTGCGGATATGGCGCGGAAGACGCTGCTCGAAGGGGGCGTGCACCTCGTCGACCTGATGCTCGTGCTCTTCGACGAGTTGCCCGAGGCCGTCTACGCCAGGCACTCGAGTGGATTCCACGACGATCCCGAGGCGGACGCCGTGCAGCTGCTGACGCTCGAGTTCCCGGGCGGCCGTCTCGGCCAGATCACGATCGACCGCCTGTGCCGGGGCGGAACGCGCTACTTCGAGGTCCGGGCCGACTGCGAGCGCGCGTCGCTGCGCGGCTCGCTCGGCGGCCGGGCGTTTCTCCGTCTCGGGCGGAAGCGCGCCGAGAGCGGCCTCGCGCGCCTCGACTTCGGCGCCACCGGCCTCGCATGGGTCGAGACGGGCCTCTCCCGCAAGGTGCTCGCGCGCAGCCCCCGCGGGGTGGACACGACGGCGACGGGTGATCTTCTGCTCGGCATGGTGAAGGCGTTCCGGAGCGGTGCCGAGCCTCCCTCCAGCGCTCGCGAGGCCCGCAACGTGATCGCGGTGA
>CALMDI010000281.1 GCA_937864975.1 uncultured Chloroflexota bacterium
CAGCGCGACGATCCGTCACGATTTCTCGTCAATCTTGCTGAAACGCCTGAGGGAGGCGGTTGGGATCGCTTATTGTGGACGTTTGCCATACAAGTCTACAGCGGCATTCTCAGGCTTGACCGCTATGAAGAGCTTGATTTCCCACCCGATTATCAGATGGCTGAAACGCCGTCTGGTTCGGCGGCAGCGACTCTGACCATTGAAGGGGCGCCCGTAAATGTCTACGCCGGACCAGAAAATTCTTCTCCCGTCATTGGATTGTTGCGAGACGGTGAGTTTCCAATCACGGGAAAAACGGTTGGTGAAGCGTACTTTCAGATTAACATGAACGGCGAAATCGGCTGGGTGCGCCGAGCGCTGCCAAGTATCGAGCTTGACGGTGATTTGGGGGCAGTACCGGTTGTTTCGACGTCAGGCGTCAGCAGTTTACCCGCGGCGGCAACCGCAGTTCCCGTGATTCTGGTGGAAGACGACTTCGAAAATGAGAGCCTGTCCAACTGGTATTTCGATGAACCGGCGGCGCGTATTGTCGTCGAAGACGGGAATCGATTTGTCCGAATCACGAGCGAAGACTGGGATGCGATTTATCTCCAGTACGGGTTTGACTGGACGGATTACGCGCTGGAAGCCCGTATCCGAATTCGGCGCGCAACCCCCGGCGAAACCGCCGATGCTATCCTGAACATTCGTCAGTCGCCGGACGGGGAATTTGGCGGGTGGCTGAGCGCGGAGCAGTATCCGCCCGGTATCGGCGGAACCTGGGATGGGGAGTGGCACGACCTGTCGGGCGGCAGCGGCTTTTTCGGACTGAACGAATGGCATACGGTCCGGTTTCAAGCCGTCGGTGACAGCCTCGAACTTTACGTCGATGGCGTGCTGGTCAGCAGCGCCACCAGTGACGTGCATACGCAGGGCAACGTCGGCATTACCGCCGCCATCGGCGCCGAAGTTGACATAGACGACGTCCGCGTGATCGATCTGCGACCCTGACGTATCCGCGTCGTGAAGGTCGCCGGATGAGCGGCTAGGACTCCCGCCGCTCCGCCCACGTGATGACGCCGGGCAGAAACGGATTGGGCAGCAGTGGGTGCTGCGGCAGCACGCGCACCGAGACGCCGCGATTGCCGCTGCTGGTATAGGCGACGGTCGCGCGGAAGGTGTAATCCCCGCTGCCGTTGCCGTCCACGGGCGTCATGTCGATCGCTTCACTTTCGGCGCCAATTTCGCCGTCCGGCGACATCGGTCCGTAATATAACTGCACGCACACGTCCTCCGGCTTGAGATCGCCGAGCGCGACGCTCGCTTCAAATTCAAGCGGATTTCCGACGTTCACGGTCGTGTGGGGTACCTTCACCGCGCGCACGCGCACCTTGTGCCAGGTCGACTCGACCTTGCGACGCCACGCCGCGAACGCCAGCCCCTTCGACAGATCGGGTGCAGTCATTTCCAGATAACGTTTGTGCCCCGGCATGTAATAGGTCTCGGTGTACTCGTTCACCATGCGATGGGTCGTGAAGGTGGGCGCGAGCATCCGCATGGAGTTCTTCATCTTGGCGATCCACTCGCGTGGCAGTCCGTCGCGCCCGCGTTCGTAGAACAGCGGGACGATATCCTTTTCGAGAATGTTGTAGATTGCCTCGCTCTCGATGTAATCCTGATGATCCCAGTCGTAATCGGCGTATTCCTCGCCATTGCCAATTGCCCAGCCTACCTGCGGCGAATATGCCTCCGCCCACCAGCCGTCGAGCACGCTGCAATTCAAGCCGCCGTTGTAGATGACCTTCATGCCGCTCGTGCCGCTCGCCTCTTTCGGACGGCGCGGCGTGTTCAGCCACACGTCCACCCCCTGCACGAGGTGGCGCGCGATGTGCATGTCGTAGTCTTCGAGGAACACGACCGAGTGCCGGAAGTCGTTCGTGCGCGCGGTGTTTACGATCTGGCGAATGAGTTCTTTGCCCGCCGTATCGTGCGGGTGCGCCTTCCCGGCAAACAGAATTTGCACCGGGCGCTCGGCATTATTCAGGATGTTCTTCAACCGCTCGACGTTGTGAAAAACGAGCGTCGCGCGCTTGTAGGTCGCAAAGCGGCGCGCGAAGCCAATCGTCAGCGCGTCTGGATTCAAAACTTCGTCGGCGCTGGCGATTTCGGGGAGATAGGCGTTATAAAAGACGATGGATGCGCCAAAACTAAGGTTCGCCAGCAAAAACAACAAGCCGCCAAGCTGGTAATTGGTGCCATCCAGAAAATATAGCCCCATTGTGGCAAGCGCGCCCAAGTAGGCGGTGATGCCCAGGAGTTGCTTCTTGAGGTGCGAATAGTCTGCCACCGCGCCGAGGTTGGGCAAGAAAAAGACTTGCAGCACAACGGAGAGGGAGACAATATAGGCAAAGAAGGAGTCGGCCAAAACTGGGATGCCGAGGGGGTAGATCATGCCCTGCGCGTCAGCCGCGCTTTGGGCGA
>CALMDI010000282.1 GCA_937864975.1 uncultured Chloroflexota bacterium
TACCAGTGCACAGTGCGCTCCAGCCACTCGGCGACGGGGGTGCAGACGAGCCCCAGCCCGCGCGTGGCGCGCGTGCCGTCGTAGCGCATGGTGCGCCCTTCTTCATCCCCCTGCCCCTGCATCAGCAGCGAAACGGTCGTGCCGTCCGACAGTTCCATCGTCACCGCCTGATGATCCACCACGTCGTTGTCGCAGTGATACACACAGCGCCCGTAAGGACCATTTCGCAGGGCTTCCAGCCGAGCCTCGACAGTGGGCACGAGCGTGACGGCATTGCGCGTAGGGTCCACGGAATCGTGCGCGTAAATGCGCGGCGCGTAGTATTTGCATTCGTCCGCCGCGGGGCACCCGTCCAGGCAGTACAGGGGCGCGCCCTCCGGGGCATTCTCAGGACGAAAGTGAACCAGCGAACCAAACGAACTGAGACGCGCGACAGGCGTTCTCAGAATCCAGTACAGAATATCGAAATCGTGGCAGCATTTCGCCAGAATCATCGGACCGCCCTCCGCCTCGTTGCGCCAGTTGCCGCGCACATAACTGTGTGCCATGTGCCAGTAGACGAGGTTTTCGCGGTGGTCGATGCTGACGATTCGCCCCAGCTTGCCGGACTGCACGACGTGGCGCAGCGCCTGAAAAAATGGTGAATAACGGAGCACGTGGCAAATCTGAAGGTGTCGTCCGCGGTCTTCGGCGACCTGCACCAGCCGAACGTTTTCGTGCAGCACGGGGGACATAGGCTTTTCGAGCAGCACGTCATACCCGGCTTCCAGCGCCGCCAGCGTCGAGTCCATGTGCAGTCGATCCATCGTACAGTTAATGACCACGTCGGCAATCTTCCCCGCGCGCATCACGTCCTGCCAGCTTGCAAACTGGTGGGAGGGCGGTATGTCGTGCCCGGTGGAAAAGCGCGCCAGTCGATCCGGTTGAGGCTCGGCAACCGCGACGACCTCAATCTCCCGTGAAAACCGCAGCGCGTAATCGCCATAGATCGTTCCGCGCGCCCCCGCGCCCAAAACCACGGCTGTCAGTGGAGCCATCTTCCTCTCACTTTCGGCAAAAAGCCGACGGTCTGCGTCGGCTGTCCCACCCGATGACGATCCAATTGCAGCGCCCGTTACTCGCCGGCGTACAACGCGCCTGTACGCCGCAGCCGTGCGGCGCTGTCGTCCAGCCCGCCAGGACGATTGCGCGCCAGCCAGTTTTGCCGGTACGCGGCGAGAATCTCGTCCAGTTCCGCGGTCAGCGCCTGTTTGCTCACCGAGCCGTCAAGCTGCAACAGTCCTCGCTTCGCGCCGTGTTTCAGCATCTGCGCCGCCGTCACGAATTCGCGCTCGATCAGGTCGGCGTCGGGGCGCTGCATCTGGGCATTTTCCAGCGTCGACATCACCTCGTCAACGTACTGCACGGTGCGATTTAAATTTTCCGCGAACTGCCGGCGATCACTCATGACCTCGCGACTGTTGCCGATGATCCAGTCCCGATGCTGCTGCCTGCCAAAATCCGCCAGCGGTTGGCGGTACAGCCAGAACAGCACGCTCCCATTTTGAACAAGCGCGTTTGGCGTCTGGTAGGCATTGCCCAGGTCATACGCCAGCCTGCCCATCACGCCCGCCGCATCGTAAAAGGCGAATGCCGATAATACGGCGGGGAGATCGATATCGACGTTCCGCGCGTAGCCCCAGCTGAGTGCCGCGCCGTAGGCGAAGCCGAGATAACTGACGGGAAGCGGCTGCCAGTGCCCCAGATCGCCCCAATCCGTATTGAGAACGCCGATGGCTCCATTTTTCAGCCCGTTCTCGACGGCATTCCGAATATTCCCCACGGCATTATCGGTGCGCCCGGCAATCGACGTCCAGCTTGAGGTGCCGGGGCACACGTAAAAGGGAATGCCGGACGCGGCGAACAAGGCGGTCATCTTCGGAAACTTGTGATTCGCCTCGTAACCCCATTCCAGCGCAATCGTATCCTTAGGCACTTCGGGAACTAGATCGGGATACTGGTTGATAATGTCCCCCCAGAACATCATCGTTCGCCCGCGCGCCTTGACCCGCTCGTAAATTTGCAGCAGGAAGTCGAGATACAAGCCGCCCTTGCCGCGCGTCGCGACCAGAGCTTTACTGCGTCCTTCCCCCAGGTCGAAGGTTTCATCCCCGCCAATGTTAAATTTTCGGCTGGTGAAGTTCGGTAAAAGCTCGTCGTACAACTCTTCGAGGAACGGCATCGTTTCCGGCACGACCGGACTCAGGCTGAAGGGATAATCGTGCCTGGTACCCCAGGGCGCTGTTAATCCTTCGTCTGTTTCCGCCAGCGGGAGATACTGCTCGTGCTGGAACCAGCGATGCATATGCCCCATACTGTTCTGGTTGGGGACAAGCTCGATGAATCGCTCCCGGCAGTAAGCGTCCAGCGCCAGAATTTCCTCCGCCGTCAGCGGCGACGCTTTCTCCCAGACGATGCGGTGCTTGCGGTAAGCAAAGGTGTGTTCCGTGTAAAGCTGTATCTGGTTAATCTTCCAGCCCGCCAGCATATCCACCAGATCGTAGAGCGTCGCCATCGTCGGAACCTTGTCCCGGCTGATGTCGAGCATGACGCCGCGCGCGGGGAAATCGGGCGCGTCCGCGATGTCCAGCAGGGGCGGTACCTGTCCGTAACGCTGTAAGAGTTGAACCAGCGTGCATACGCCGTAGAACACACCCGCGAAATCGCCGCCGATAATCTGGATGCCCTCTGAGCGAATGGACAGGCGATAGCCTTGCGGCTGAGCGGCGCTGGCATCGACCGCGAGGCGAAGCGCGGCAGAATGACCGCCGCCTGCTATGTCCCAGGACTTTGGCAGCGCGCGGTTCAGGGCGTCCCGGGCACGCTGCGCGGCAAAGACCAGCGGAGCCGCCGGGTCATGATCAAGAGCGATGGAAGCATCGAGCGTGGATAAATCAAGCTGACCATCCTGTAGCTTGAGTTCACGCGGAAGCGGCAGTAAAAGTGGAATCGACATGAACCTTCCCCCCAAAACGCGCGTAAGTAAGCTATCCTTACAAACCGAGATTAGCGCTGGTTGATTAATTGACTTATGGACGTCGTTACGTTATTTTACTAGGGTTCTTACTCTATCGTGCAGACCGGGACAAGACAAGCAGTCGCACCCAGGACGTCGCCGTTTCGGTGTAGAAAGGAAAACGCAGACTCTACAGGACGTCACCGACTGAGTCTTGGCACGGGAATTTAGAGCCATAAGGAGACCTTGAGGATGCAAAAGAAACTCGTTCTTTTTTTCGTCTGCCTTCTGCTTACCATCTCGTTCGGCGCGGTCAGCGCTCAGGACGAAACCACGATCAACATTGCATGGCCCTACCAGCTTCCTCCCAGCGGACACTTTAATTCGTTTGCGACCGACGTGATTAACCTCGGCGGCAACACCTATCAAGACCTGATGGAGCCACCCCTCGCCGTCTATATGTGGGGACAGGGTGAATATGAAGGGATGCTCGCAGAATCCTTTGGCTTCGACGAAAATAACAACTACGTCGTGACGCTCAAGGAAGGCATTACCTGGAGCGACGGCACGCCCGTCACCGCGGAAGACGTGGTCACCACCTTTAACACTGGCTATCTCATCGGAATGCCGGTCTGGGCGTATATTGACAGTGTCGAGGCGGTGGACGACCTGACCGCGAGCTTTACGATGGGCGCTCCGTCGCCGCTGGCAGAGTATCGCCTCCTCACCACGCAAATCCGTCCCACAAGCGTTTACGGCGACTTTGCCGAGCGCGCCAAGCCCCTGATTGAGGCAGGCGCGGCGTCTGGCGACGCCGAATTCGACGCGCTGCTGACCGAACTGACGTCGTTCCGACCGGAAACGTATGTCTCGGCGGGTCCCTACGTGATGCTGCCGGAAAACGTCAGCGCCGCCAACGTCGTTCTGGTCAAGAATGAAGGCGGGCTGAATGCCGACATCGTCAATTTCGACCGCGTGGTTGCCTGGAACGGCGAGACCGCGGACGTGACGCCGCTCGTCCTCGACGGGCAGTTGTGGTATGCGACGCATGGCTTCCCGCCCGCGACCGAACAGGCGTTCGTGGACGCGGGGCTGGATATCCTCCGCGGTCCCAGCTACAGCGGACCGGCGCTTTACCTCAACCACAGCGTTCCACCGTTCGACCGACCCGAAGTGCGGCAGGCGCTTGCCTATGCGATTGACCGCGAGCAGAACGGGTTTGTCAGTCTGGGCGAGTCGGGCATTGCCAACGAGTGCATGTGCGGCTTTAGCGATAACCTGACCGAACTCTGGCTCCCGGAAGAGACGCTGGACACCCTCAATACCTACGACTATGACCCGGAGCAGGCAGCGGCGATTCTCGAAGGCATCGGCTTCACGCGCGGTGATGATGGCGTCTGGATGGACGACCAGGGCAACCGGATGGCGTTCGAGCTGACCTTCCCGTCAGAATTCCTCGACTGGGCGGCGGCGGCAGAAAATGTCACGCAGCAGCTGAACGATTTCGGCTTCGAGATTACGGCGCGCGGCGTGCAGTTCCAGCAGCACCCGCAGGACATATACGATAGCAATTTCCAGATGGCGATCCGCAACTGGGGTACGGGCAGCCCGTTCCCCGGGCAGAGCTTCCTTGAACCCTACAACCGCTACAATGGTCAGGGTGAGCTGGCAGGCGAAGGCGTTGGCGGCGGTATGCGCTTCAATCCCGACGTGACCTACAGCGGCGGCGAGCTGAACGTCTACGACGCCTCGATTGCGTCGGGCGAGGGGCTTGACCTGGAAGCGCAGCAGGCACTCGTCGACCAGCTTGCGGTCTCCTTCAACGAGCTGCTGCCTGTTATCCCTCTATGGGAACGCTACGGCAACAACCCGCTCAACCGCGAATTTCTCGACGCGCCGGCGGGCGACGACCCAATCTACACCAATTCGGGCGCCGATCACTTCATGCCGTATCTGATTATGACGGGCGGTGTCGCACCCGCCGGTTCGTAATTCGGTAGTCAGCAAACGTACTGCGAGGGGCATGTCCAATCATGCCCCTCCCTGTAACAACAACCAATCATGCTTTTAAAAGTTGTTCTTGAAGGATAGTTTGTGGCAACTGAAAGCCCCGCTGTACCTTCTGGACCTGCAGCGCCATCTTTTCCCATCGCGCGTCACGCATTCAGGCGGTTTTACACCAATTACACAGCGCGTACCGTCCTGCAAGCGATTGTCACGATCTGGGCGGTGATCACCTTTACCTTTTTCCTGATCCGCCTCATGCCCGGCAACCCGGTCGAGGTCTACGTCGATTTTCTCGTGAACCAGCAGAACATGACGTATGACGAGGCATATTCCCGCGCCGCCTCGCAGTTCCGGTTTGACCCCAATGTCAGCCTCGTGACGCAGTACGTCGAATACATGGGACAGCTTTTGCGGGGCGATTTAGGCTTATCGATTACCTCCAGCGGCACGCGGGTGATTGACCAGATCGCCCGATTTTTACCGTGGACGATTTTCAGCGTCGGTCTGGGACTCCTCATCAGCTTCACGCTGGGCGTGATCCTCGGCACCATCATGGCGTACAAACGGAATACGGCAATCGATCACGCGCTCTCATTTCTCGCCTCTGTCCTGAGCGCCGTCCCCAACTATATCTGGGGGCTGTTCATTATTCTGGTATTGGGCGTGCAGTTAAATTTGTTCAGCGTCGGCGGCTTGCGCGGGAATTACGATCCCTCGCTGCAGCCGGGCTTCACGCTCGAATTCATCGGCAGCGTTCTCAAGCACGCCTTTCTGCCCGTGCTGATCTACGTGATCGGTTCCATCGGCGGCTGGATGCTCAACATGCGGAACAGCACCGTCAGCACGTTGGGGGAAGACTACGTCAACGTGGCGCGCGCGCGCGGGCTTACGTCCAGCCGCATTCTGCTGGCGTACGTCGGCAGAAATGCCGCCCTGCCGATGTTTACGCTGCTCGCGATCAATATTGGCTTCATTATCGGCGGCAGCGTCATTATCGAGGAATTGTTCGTCTATAAGGGGATTGGCAGTTTCCTGTTCTGGTCGATCACGCAGCGCGATTACACCTCGATGCAGGGGGTGTTCCTCATTATCACGATTTCCGTGGTTGTCTCGAACCTGCTGGCGGATTTGCTCTACAGCCGGTTAGACCCGCGCGTTCGCGTGTCGGGCGGGAAGTAGATCATGGCAAGCATTCCCTACGACTTAGGCGGGCGCAGCGTCCGATTCACCTCCAATGCCCTGTCGTCCGGCGGCGTGTTCTTTCGCGCGCTGCGGCGAAATCGCGCCGGGTTGATTGGCTTTATCGGGCTGATGATCTACGCCGTCTGGATTTTAATTGCCCCGCGACTCATCCCCTTTGACGACAACGTGCGCCTCGACCAGATTGCCTCGCCGCCCGGCTCCCGCCTCATGCTCGTCACCCGTGCGGACGACGCCGCGCGGTATACTACGCTCGACGACCTTCAGGGACGAACCGTCGGCGTGCTGGGCAACACCTCCGGCGAAGCGATGGTTGAGCCGTATGAAGAACAGGGCGCGTTCACCGTCGAGACCGAACGGTTTAGCAACGGGCGCGGCATTCCCGATCTCCTGGAAATGCTGGCGGAAGGCGAAGTCGATGCCATCATCCTCTTCTCCGATTCCGTCAAAGAATATCTGACCAGCAACACCGACGCCGGGCAGAACGAGCAGTTTGCCAATCTCACCGTCGCAAACGCGGCGCTTGGACCGCCTTATCTCCTCGGCACAGATACGCAGGGGCGCGACATCTTCAGCCATATCATTCACGGCGGCACCACGCTCATCGCGACCGCGCTGGCGGCAGGGCTGATGTCGACGTTGATTGCCGTCATGCTCGGTTCGTTGGCGGCGCTGCTGGGCGGGGTCGTGGATAACGCGCTCACGGCGTTCGCCAATCTTGTTCTGACCATTCCATCCTTCCCGCTGCTGGTGGTGCTGGCGTCCCTAATTCGGCTCGACAATCCGCTGCTGCTGGCGCTGCTGATCGCCGCGCTGTCGTGGCCCGTGCTCATGCGCGCCGTTCGCTCGCAGGTGCTCAGTCTGCGCGAGCGCGATTACGTGGAAGCCGCCTTCGCGCTCGATCTCGGTCTGCGGCACATTGTTCTGCGCGAAATTTTGCCGAATATGATGAGTTTCGTGGCGATCAACTTTATTTTCGCGGTCACGAAGGCAATGTACGATCAGGTCGGCTTGATCTTCCTGGGCATGGTGCCGATTAACGATTACACGTGGGGCGTCATGCTCTATTTCGGGCGCTCGCGTGGCACGCTGTTCAGCCCGGACAGCGCCAGTATGGTGCTGTCCCCGGTACTGGCGATTGCGATGTTTCAGGTCAGTCTGGTGCTTTTTGCGCGATCTCTGGAAGAAATGTTCGACCCACGCCTGCGAACAGCAAAATCGCCGGGGACGTGAAAGGTATTCGGTTTTGGCATACCTGCGAATACGTCGCCGGATCCATGCAAAATTAATCTTCGGTGGATGAACACAGCCTCTAGTCTGGAAATGAAGAAATGACCGATATTATTTTGCAGGTTCAGAATGTCTCAATTATTTACCGTTCCCCGCGTGGCGATGTCCGGGCGACCAACAATGTTTCCCTGACCCTGCGAAAAGGCGAAACGATCGCCCTGATCGGGGAAAGCGGCAGCGGCAAGACGACGTTGAGCTTGTCATTCATTCGTATGCTGCCCAACAGCGCGCGAGTAACACAGGGCACGATTCTCTATACACGGGACGGCGTTACACGCAACGTCCTCGAATTGAGCGATGATGAAATACGGCGGTTTCGCTGGAGCGACTGCGCGATGGTCTTTCAGGGCGCGCAGAACGCTTTTAATCCCGTGCTGAAGATACGCAACCAGTTCGCGGACACGGCTGCCGCACACGGATATCGAGATAAAGCCTGGGTCAAGAAGCGCACGCTGGACTTGTTCAAGCTGGTGCGCCTCGACCCGCAGCGCGTTTTTGACGCCTATCCCCATGAACTGAGCGGCGGGATGCGCCAGCGCACGCTGCTCGCGCTTGGCGTGATGCTCGACCCGCAGGTGGTCATCCTTGACGAGCCGACGACCGCCTTAGATATTCTGACCCAGCGCGCGATCATTGACGTGCTGAAAGCGATGCAGCAGGCGCTGCACTTCAGCATTATCTTCATCAGCCACGACCTCGCGCTCGCCGCCGAAATGGCGGATCGCGTGGCGACGATGTACGCGGGCGAAATTGTCGAAGAAGGTCCGGTCGATGAGATGTTCTATCGACCCCTGCATCCATACACGCTTGGTCTGATTCGCTCGATACCGAAGCTCAATCACGAACAGGATCACCTCGTAAGCATCCCCGGCGAGCCGCCCAACCTGATTACGCCGCCCTCCGGCTGCAAATTCCACCCGCGCTGCCAGTTTGCCACCGAAAAATGCCGGGTTGACCCACCGACTCTGGTCGAATATGAGCCGGGACATCTTGCCGCCTGCTGGCATACGGATAAAGTGATCGAAGCCCGTCCGGCAGCGGTTGTGCAGGGATAAGCGGCATATGGAACCCATTCTTCAGTTTGAAAATGTCAGCCGTTCGTTCCACAAGGGACGCACGGTGATCCCGGTGCTGCAAGATGTCAATCTCAGCGTCAATCCACTGGAATTCCTGTGTCTTGTCGGCGAGAGCGGCTGTGGTAAAACGACCAGCGGCAAAATCCTGTCCGGTCTTCTGAAGCCGTCCAGCGGGCGGGTGCTGTTCAAAGGGCAGGACGTGAGCACGCTGCGCGGCGACGACTACCGCGGCTACCGGCGCTCGCTTCAAATCATTCATCAAGACCCGTATGCGTCGCTCAACCCAACGCACACCATTTACAATACGCTGAGCTATCCCCTGTTCCGCCACAATCTGGTTAGGAACCGCACGCAGGCGCGGGAACGAGTCGCGGAACTGTTGACGCAGGTCGACCTCACACCCGCGGCGGATATCATCGACAAATATCCGCACCAGCTTAGCGGCGGGCAGCGCCAGCGCGTGAGCATCGCCCGCGCGCTGACCACCAATCCAAGTGTCCTGATTGCCGACGAAGCTGTCAGTATGGTGGATGTGTCCATCCGCATCGGCTTGCTTCATATGCTGATGAACATGCGAACCAACCTCGGCGTCACCATCGTCTTTATCACGCATGATCTTGCACTGGCAAAGTACTTCGCCTGGGATGGACGGATCGCGGTCATGTATTTAGGACGCATTGTCGAGATTGGAAGCACCCCGGATGTTATTGGCGACCCGCAGCATCCGTATACGCGCGTGCTGCTTTCGGCAATCCCCGAAGCCGACCCGGAAAAAACGCGCAGCAAGCAGCACATTCAGCTTCGCAGTGAAGACATTCCGGCGCTCACCGACCTGCCGCCCGGATGCGCCTTTCATCCGCGCTGCCCGTGGTTTGTGCCCGGACTTTGCGACGTGCACGTGCCCGCCCTGGCGCGCGTGCCCGGAGCGATCAGTGACGCGGACGTGGCATGTATTCCGTTGACGGAAGGTGTGCCCCTTGCGCTTCACACGCCATGACGCCGGAAGCGCTTCACGGGTTTTTGCGGGCGGGCGTCTTCATCGCCCTGGTGTCACTGGTTCTGGTGCTCGGCGTGCCGCGCGACAGCGCGGAGTTCGTCGTGTCGGTCTGCTCGCTGACGGTTGGCGTCACGCTCGTCGGGTTGATTACGCTGCTCATCCGGCTGGCGCAGCGCTAGGTAAGCGTCCGAGGAGTAGGATTAACGTTGGGCGGCAAATTCTACTAGACATTGTAGAGCGGCGATGCATTGCCCCCGCCCTAAATCCCTTGCGTGGGGTTCCTGCCTAAGGCAGGAACTTCAGTCGGCACAAAGTGCCGACCCCCTGAGCACCCACAAGGAGGGAGGGACTTTGCAAGCCGTTTTGGCTCCCCTGAGCTCCTTGTCGGGGAGGGGCTGGGGGTGGGGGTAAGCCGTTTGGCCCCTTTATGCTCCATCTACAACTAGCACCATTGGTTCTCAGGTCGCCCCGCAAGCTCTGGATTCGGTTTACTCGCCCCCGAACGAAGGACAGGGCGTGACCGGCACGACGAGATCGGAGCGTATCCAGCCCTGAATCGAGCCGCCGTCCACGTCGACCGAGATGCGATACCAGACCTGCCCGGAGCGCACGTCCGTCTCGATGCCCAGGACGTTCGCGGTCGAGCCGGAGGGCATGAAGCCCACCAGCGCCCCGCCGGTCGTGGCTCGAGAGCGGATATTCAGCCCCTCGAGTCTGCCGTTATAGATGATGCACTGCACGACCAGCGTTGCCGTCGGCGTGGGGGAAAGCGTCGCCGTCGGCGTATCGCTTGGCGTGGGTGACAGGGTTGGCGTCGGCGTATCCGTCGGCGTTTCGG
>CALMDI010000283.1 GCA_937864975.1 uncultured Chloroflexota bacterium
AATGCCTTGCGACCGCAGCCACGCACACGCGGCGCTGACAAGCTGGCGTCCCGCGCCGGGATAATAGCCGTGCGCGTCGAGGGCAAGCTCGGCGATCACGCCGACCTGATCCGGCAGCACGCCGGGGCTACCGGGCTGCACGCGCGCCACGATGTAGCCGACGACGCTTTCCCCTTCCGCGACATACAGCGACGCGCGATCTTCGTCAAGCCACGACCCAGCCGCCGCCAACCAGCGCGCTCGCGCGTCGGGCGCCAGGCGCAGCCGCGAATCGGCTTGCTGGACTAAGACCATCTTTTCATACCAGAGGTCGGTAAGCCGGGGGAGATCGGCTGGCGCTGCCGCGCGAATCGTCAGGGCTGGCATAAGCATTGTGTGCACGTTGCCCGAAAGGATAGCACCGTCGCGGGTCGCCTGCAAGCCGCGCGAGAGCGTGCAGACGCGGCTCCATTCCGCTTTCTCTGGAAACAGCCCATGCCTAGCATCACCTCAAATTCCGCTAAATTCTCGCGTCACCGGTTGGTTTTTTCGGCTCAGGACGGTACAATCTGTCGGGTTAAGCCGACCACGCAGACGACTGGATAGAGCATGGCAGCAAAAACTTCTCCCCTGGGACATGCCTGGGCGCTGCATCGCGAAGGGCGCAACGAGCAGGCGCTCGCCGAATTTGACCGCATTCTGCGGGAAGCGCCCAACGACATCGACGCCAATTTTGGGCTTGGACTGACGCAGCGCGCGCTTGGCAGATTCGATCAGGCGATTGAAGCGTTCCAGAAAACGAAGCAGTTGATCCTGAAATCGACGCAGGAAATCGGCGGCGAAAACCGCATCGAAGACCGCTGGGCAATGCTCCTCAAAATGTGCGACCAGCGCATCGCCGAGACGCAGAGCGCGAAAGCGTCGCAGCCGGGATGAACAGCCGTGAGCGCCTCGAACATACCATCGCAGGCGAGCAGACCGACCGGGTCCCGGCGGCGCTCTGGCGTCACTTCCCCGGCGACGACGAGCGCGCCGCCGATCTCGCCCGTTCCGTCATCGACTTTCAAAAAACCTACGAGTGGGACTTCGTCAAGGTGACACCCGCCAGCAGTTACTGTATTGCCGATTACGGCGTGCAGGATCAATGGCTCGGCAACACGGAAGGCACGCGCACCTACCTCAAGCGCGCGGTGACACGCTCGATGGATTGGACAAACCTGCGAACGCTCGACCCGATGCGGGGCGAGCTTGGCAAGCAGTTGGAAACCCTGGGGATGATCTGCGCTGCGCTTGGCGAAAGCGCGCCGATCATCATGACGATCTTCAGTCCGCTGGCACAGGCGAAAAATGTCTCCGGCGGCGAGAGTCTAATTCGTCACCTGCGGATGCAGCCCGACCGGTTGCACAGCGGTCTGAACGTGATCACGGAGACGACGCTGCGCTTCATCGACGCGCTGCGCCGCGTGCCGATTGCCGGCGTGTTTTACGCGGTTCAGCACGCCAGTTATGATGTCATGTCGGAGGACGAGTATCGAACCTTCGGCTTGCCCTATGACGAGCGCATCCTCGATACGTTGCCGGATCGCTGGTGGTTCAACGTCCTGCACCTGCACGGCGACGATCCCATGTTTAGAATCGCGTCCGAGTTCAAGCGCGTTCAGGTCGTCAACTGGCACGACCGCGGCACCGAGCCGACGCTGGCGCAGGGGCGACTGCTCTTCGAGGGCGCGCTCTGCGGTGGCTTGTCGTCCGAAGATCACATTCATCTCGGCACGCCCGCGACAATTCGCAGCGCGGCGCGCGAGGCGGTGGAGCAAATGAATGGGAAACGGCTGATTTTATCCGGCGGCTGTGTCATTCCGATCACGTCACCGCTCTCGAATATCCGCGCCGTGCGGGACGCTGTTTAGACGGGGCTTATGCCAATCCGCGTGATTGCCGGACTCGCCAAAGGACGCCGCCTGAAGATGGTACCGGGCGAGACGACGCGCCCGGTCATGGATCGCGTGAAAGAGGCGCTGTTCAGCATTCTCGGCAGAGGCGTCGTCGATGCGTCGTTTCTGGATTTGTTCGCCGGAACCGGCAGCGTCGGCATCGAGGCGCTCAGCCGGGGCGCGGCAAACGTGACATTCGTCGATCTGGAACGCAATGCGATTCAGACGATCCGAGAAAATCTGGAAATTACGCGGCTGGGAGAGCAGGCAGAGATACGCCGAGCCGATGCGCTGGCGTTTTTGAAAAGCGCGCCCGATCAGCCGTATGATTATATTTACGTGGCTCCGCCGCAGTATCAACGCCTGTGGATCTCGGTACTCGAACTTTTGGACGCGAACCCGATCTGGACGCCACCCGGCACGACCGTGATTGTCCAGATCGACCCGAAAGAACGGGAGCCGCTGGCGCTCAACCGTCTGGTTTTACAGGATGAACGGCGATACGGCAAAACCGCGCTGCTCTTTTACGAAGCCGCGGACGACAGCCTGCCGCCAGAATAGAGGGATGTTGTGGTGGAACGCCAGCACTTAGAGACGATTACCGACGACCTGATTCGACGCTACGAGATTCAGACACCGCCCGTGCCGATTGAGAGTATGCTTCAGCAGCCGCTTCCCGACCTGTGGGAAGAACTGGATATCAGCCAGTTGTCGAGCAGCTTCATCAACGTGAGCGATTATTACTCTCCCCGCATGTCGCTGGCGCGAATGCTGGCACGGCACGTCGTGAACAGCGAGTGGGGTGAAGCGCGCGGACTGGATGCGATTGCCAACGATGACGACATGATGCGCGCGTTTGCGCGCATGTTAATGATGCCTGGCAGCCTGATTACCGTGCTCAGCGCGTCCGCGCGCACGCCAGAATGGATTAGCGCGCATTTTGAGGTGCCGGTGGACGACGCCCTGCTGCGGTTGCAAGAACTCAAGCTGACAAAATAGCAGTACGTCAGGAACCGGTAACGAATTACAAGTCGTCCTTTTATTGGTTTCGTCGTTCAAGATTAGCGCGCGCCAGCGCCAGTGCTTCATCTGCTGTTTCGATTTCTCCCGCCGCCCGCGCCTCTCGAATAAGTTCAAGCAGCTCTCCAATCATGCGTCCGGGGCGCAGATGAAGCGCCGCGATGAGGTCGGTACCGTCGATCAGCGCAGTTGGCGCGAGATACCGGTCATGCTCGACATAGTAAGCATGGAACAGCGTCCTAACGCGCTCTAAGAGAACGATCCATGCGTCCTGCTGGAAATACGGTCCGAGTGTGCCCAGGTGATCCGCCAGCGCCAGCAGGCAGACGTCAATCCCCGCCTCGCCCGTCGCGCGCCAGAAGCGGTATATGCTACGCGGCGTCAGATCAGCCAACATCGGTAGAAGCGCATGATACTCTACAATCGTCACCAAGCGCTGCCGCTCGGCATTACTCAGCCGCAGCGCCCGCGCCCGCGTGTCCGTGATTCTGGCGCTTACCCCTCTCTCGGGCGCATCGCCGGGCGCAGCTTTACCCGTATCATGCAGCAGCGCCGCCAGCAGCAGTAAAGAGCGGTGCGAGCGGTCGTTCGCCCATGTCTGCTGAAGATGCGCCTGAAGCCGCTTGCGATAGGGGTCGAGCGCCATCACGATCATGCCGAGGCTGAACTGCGCCGCCGTTGCGTCGGTGCGTTTTGGGCTGATGGTCGCCACCACCTCTATCAACTGCTCGACCACCGCCAGCGTGTGCGTCCATGCGTCAAAGACGTGCGGCGGCTCCTGCTTCAGCCCGCGCAGCGGCTCGACTTCGGGAAAAATGATTTTGAGCAGACCCAGAGCGTCAGCAGCGCGCAGGGCTTTCGTAGCATCGGGCAGGCTGAGCAGCTTGAAAACTTCATCGCGCACGCGCTCCGGCGACACGTCCAGCAGGCGCGGCGCGGCGGCGCGCACATCCGCGAGGGTTTCCTTTTCGATGCGCGCGTTGAACTGCACGCTCTGGCGCACCGAGCGCAGCGTTCGTATCGGGTCGTCCTGAAGTGAATTTGGATTGCAGCGGCGGATGACGCGGTTGAACGTGTCCTGCTCGCCGCCGAGCGGGTCAATCAGCAGGCTGAGGTCGCCGCGCAGATCAACCGCCATCGCATTCATCGTGAAATCACGATCCAGCAGGTCGGCGCGCAAATCACCGCGGAGACGGGCGACGTCAAACACCACCTGCCCTTCCGGCGTCTCGACCAGCGCGCGCCCGACGCTGCGCTCGGTGTCCAGAGGGTAAAAGTCGCCGCCAAGACGATTGGCGATGAGCCGCGCCAGCGCCAGCCCGCTGCCCGAAGTCGCGATATCGACGTCCATCACCGGGCGACCGAGCAGCGCGTCGCGCACCGCGCCTCCGACGAGATACGCAGGCTCCGTGATGTCATTCAGGAGGTCGGGCAGATCGAGAATCGTGTCCGTCCAGCGCAGCGGGCGCTGCGGCGGGCGAGGCATCATCTCATTCGACATGAACCTTATCCAGATCGACCACGCCGATAAAGGGGAGATTGCGGTATTTCTCGTCCAGATCAAGTCCATAGCCAAACACGAACTTGTCCTCGATCTGAAAGCCCGTGTAATCCACGGGGATGTCAATCGTCCGGCGCGATGGCTTGTCGAGCAGGGTGCACAAGCCGAGGCTGGCAGGCTGGCGCGCCGCCATCACGTCCATCACAAACCGCAGCGTATGCCCGCTGTCGATAATATCTTCGACGATCAGCACGTGCTTGCCCAGCACCTGCGCGGAAAGATCCATGTCGATGCGTACATTGCCGGTCGAGGCGCGCGCGCCTCGACCGTAGCTGGACACCGCCAGGAAGTCGATCTCGTGCGGCACGCTGATATGCCGCATGAGGTCGGTCAGGAACATGACGCCGCCTTTCAGGATACAGATCAACAGCAGCGTGCCGTCACGATGGGCGTAATCGCGTGAAACCTCCGCTCCCAATTCCGCCACCCGGCGCTGCAACGCGGACTCGTCAATCAGGATTTCTTTGAGAAAAGATTGGTAGGCGGCTGACATCGGCGGCTCCATGAGGTGCGAAGCGCCCAATGATACCGTAAATCACGCAGGTTGGATGACAGCGCAAACCGGGCGTACCGAGCCGGTCGCCTCTCCAACATCATGTCCTCATTATTCACCAACCCCAGACGGACGTTTCTACTTCTTGATATCGCCTCATGGTAGAATGCTGCCACGTTACGACCTCAATTGAGAAATCAACATGGCTACTCCGATAGACACGCACATCAGCGTGGCGCAGCCGCGCGCGACGGTTCAGGTCACCTTCCCCGACGGTCTGACGCTGGAAGGCGATGTCGGCACGACGATTGAAGCATTCCTGAACGCCGCCGCGCCGCTGAAGGGGGGATTTGACAGCGCGATCATGGGCGGCATCCTCGACAACCGCCTGCGCGAGCTGGCGTACCCGGTGACCCGTGACAGCACGTTGAAGCCCGTTCTGCTTTCCAGCAGCGACGGCGGTCGCATTTACCGGCGCTCGCTGGTGCTGCTGCTCGCGACGGCGATTGCCGAACTCTGGGATGGGTTGAAAGTCACCGTCAGCTATTCGGTGACAGAAGGCGGGTTCTACTGCACGCTGCCAGGGCGCGAGCCGTTTTCAGAGGCGGAACTGAACCGCCTCGACGCTCATATGCGCGAAATCGTCGCGGCAAACGACCCGATTATCAAGCGACTCGTCTCCCTGGACGAAGCCACCGCGCTGTTTGAAGCGCGCGACGATGCCGACAAGGTGCGGCTGCTGGAGCAGCGCGCGCGTAATGATCTCGTCCTGTACACGCTGCGAGGACGCTCCGACTATTATTACGGCTACATGCTGCCCTCGACGGGCTATCTCCAGACCTTCCGCCTGATGAAAGCAGGCGACGGATTCATCCTGCAATACCCGCGTAAGGAACATCCGACCGAGCTGCGCCCGGTCGATCCCAATTCCCGGATCAACGAGGTTTTTCGTCAGGCGGACGAGTGGCTGCGTAAGATGAGCCTGGAGGACATCGGGCAGTTGAATCGTTCCGTACGAAAGGATCGTATTCAGGAGCTTGTCCTTGTCACCGAGGCGCTTCACGAGCAGCGCATCGCGGCAATCGCGCAGGAGATTTACCAGCGGCACGAAACGCAAGGCGCGCGTCTCGTTTTGATCGCCGGTCCCTCGTCTTCCGGCAAGACCACCTTTGCCAAACGGCTGGCAATTCAATTGCTCGCCCACGGCTTGCGCCCATTCACGATGGAACTGGACAACTATTTCATCGACCGCGATCTGACGCCGTTCGACGAAGCGGGAGAGCGCGACTTCGACTCGCTCAGCGCCGTGAACGTGCCCCTCTTTAACAGGCAGCTTGCCGAACTGACTAAAGGCGCCGAGACGCGCTTACCCCGCTTCGACTTTCTGCTTGGGAAAAGTGTCGAAGGGCGTCTGGTTCGCCTCGCCGAAAATCAGATCGTCATTATCGAAGGCATTCACGGCTTGAACCCCGCTCTTGTGCCGCACATCCCGCCCGAAACCTTGTTTCGTGTGTACGTGTCGGCGCTGACGCCGTTGAACCTCGACCGACATAACCGCGTCCCCACGACCGATTTGCGCCTGCTGCGGCGCATCGTGCGCGATGCCAGCTTTCGCGGACGCAGCGCAACCAACACGCTCTCCGGCTGGGGCAGCGTGCGCCGGGGTGAGAAACGCAACATTTTTCCGTACCAGGAAAATGCCGACGTGATGTTCAATTCGGCGCTCGTCTATGAGCTTGCGGCGCTGCGTCCGTTTGCCGAACCGCTGCTGCTTCAGGTGGAACCGGACACAAACGAGCACATCGAGGCAAATCGCCTGCTCTCGTTCCTGCGCTGGGTGCAGCCGATGACGCCCGCGCAGATCGGCTTGATCCCCGACACGTCCCTGTTACGCGAATTTATCGGCGGATCAATTTTGCAGGAGTATCATCCGGGCGACATCAATACAGAGGAAACCGAGGCGGTGGTGGAGTAGGCAGCGAAGCGCGAACGTTGAGCGGTTATTCATTATCCAGCGTTTGAAGCAAGAGCGCAGCTGCCTGTTTCAGGCGAGGGATTTCGTATTCGATAATCTCCCACACGAGGGCAAGATTAAGATTGAGATATTCGTGGACAAGCCGGTTGCGAAAGCCTCGAATCGCGTCCCAATCGACATCGGAGACCGAATCTCGTAATGCCTCGGATAATCGCTGTGTAGACTCAGCAAGCGTTTGCAGCTTGTAAAAAACGGCTGCCTGAATTAATTCTGATTCTTCAAATGCGGCGCGTCCGTCGACCGTAAATCGCTCGACACTTGCGATAGCCTGCTGAATATAATCGAGATAGATCCGATCTGGATTCACAACGGCATAGCTTCTTTTAGAACCTGGTCGCGGATAAGCCTATGAAGTTCCGGTTCCGTGGCGAGATCAATCTCGCAGCCCAGAAGCGCTTCGAGATCCACCAGCAAGCCGCCGCCTGCCCATCGGAACTTCGAGCTATCGACAACATCAATCAGGAAGTCGATGTCGCTGCCAGGTACGGCTTCACCACGGGCAACCGAGCCAAACACCCGCACATTGCCGGCGCCATGTTTCTCGGCAAGTTCCAGAATTTCCGCTCGTTTTGCTCTCAGTTCCTCAAGCTTCATACGGTCGCCAACGTGTGTTCCGACAAGCTTCATCACGAATTATTACCTTGATTGCTAGTTCTGACGCGAAACCCCACCCTCTGTCTCCCTCCCCGATTTCGGGGAGGGAGAACCTGGA
>CALMDI010000284.1 GCA_937864975.1 uncultured Chloroflexota bacterium
TCAGCGGCGCGAACGGGGCAAACCGAAGTTCCCGCCTTTGGCGGGAACCCCGAGCAAGTGAGGCGGGGTGGGGTTGCCGAACTAGCAATCACGATAATCCTTCACATAAAAACGGCAGGCAGAAGATGTTCTTCAGCCTGCCGCCGCGTCCTCTATAAACCCTCGGCTGAGGAGCCAACGAGCCTATCGGACGGGTTGACCTGGCGACGCGGTTAGCGGCTGCCGCCGCGTCCACCACCGCTGCCACCCTGTCCTCCGCTGCCCTGGCTGCCGCCCTGACTTCCTCCACGACCGCCCTGGCTGCCACCTTGACCGCCCTGACCGCCACTGCCGCCCTGACTGCCACCTTGACCGCCCTGACTGCCTCCGCTCCGGCTTCCACCCTGGCTGCCGCTGCCGCCCTGACCGCCGCCCTGGCTGCCACCCTGTCCACCACGGCTGCCGCCACCCTGCTCGGAGCGGCTCTCGGCGGCGGCTTCGCCGCCTTTACGCCCGATTTCCGCCATGTGCTCGCGATCCTGGCTGACGGCTTCGCCGCCCTTCCGCCCGGCTTCGCGCGCTTCTTCCGAGGTGAACTCGTGCGCGGTTCCCTGCTCATGGGCAGCTTTCCCGCCCTTGCTGGCGATTTCGCGCTGCTTCTCTTCATCCATGGCGGCAAATCCACGTTCGTTGTCGCCGCCGCTGCGTCTTTGATTCTGAGACATGTTGATCCTCCAATTAGAGATCATCTATAGGCATCTCGCCTCGAAGCTGATTTAGCTTCCGATATGTCGAGATGTTATATGTATCTTAATTACACAGCCGGGACTTCGGTACGGGTCAGTGTAGCCAACTTTAGGGTGGTCAGGAGTTCCACCCGTGTTACCGCCCTATCGCACCGTTACTGCCGCTTGTAAAGGCGGTGCGGAGCGAAGCCGTAAGCGCATTCATCGCGTACTTTTTCGATGGGTCATGTGTCTTTTCTATGGACTCTCCGTGGGACCGGGTTACAATGCGAGGCACGTTACGGCATGAGAAAATGACGGTTCACCTGCCTATGGACCTGAACGCGCTGACAGCCGCCATGCACGCCTTTGTGGAAAGCAAAGGCTGGTATCAACCCGATTCGCCGCGCCCCCAGACGCCGCGCAACCTGGCGATCTCGCTTGTCCTGGAATCAAGCGAAGTGCTGGAGTTGTTTCAGTGGAACGACCAGTCACCGGACAAGGCAGCGCTTGCCGGGGAGCTTGCCGACGTGATGCTGTATCTGATGCAGCTGGCGAGCCTCAGCGGCGTCGATCTGGGTCAGGCGGTGATGGACAAGCTGAACGTGAATTACGGGCGACAATGGGAGTGATGCTTACTGTCGAGTAAAATGATGGCAGTGGAGTGAGGGCGAGACCAATGGCGATTCAGGAAAAGCTTTACACGGCGGACGACCTGTTTGAGCTTGCAGAGCGTCCCGAAAACGGCGAAAAGTTCTTCGAGCTTATTGACGGAGTGCTTTACGAAATGCCCCCTGTCATGGCGAAGCCAACCACGATTGCCGCGAGGATAGTTCGACACCTGGGCAATTTTGTTGAAGATCAAGCTTTGGGTTATGTCAGCGGCGCGGACGGCGGCTACGAGCTATCGCCGCGCACCGTCCTCGCGCCTGACGTTGGCTTCATGTCGAAAGAGCGGCAGCCCGAAATGCCGGAACGTTACTTCATTGGCGCACCCGATCTGGCGGTCGAAGTCGTATCGGCGTCGGACACAATCAAAGGTGTGCAACGTAAGGCGCTCAAATATCTCCAATATGGGACAAAGCTTGTGTGGATCTTCTATCCAGACGAAGAAACGGTGGATGTCTGCCGTCTTGCCGAGGGCGGCGGCATGGTGATTCATGAAGTCGGCAAGGACGGCGTGCTCGACGGCGAAGACGCGCTGCCAGGATTTACCCTCGCCCTTAAGGATATCTACGTAAGCTAGGGGGTCGTGTTCGTTTTCCTCGCTGGTTAACCCCCTGCCGTCGCACTATATCAGCATCTGTCGAGCCTGCTCGCGCACGATGTTGACGGTTGCCTGCATCATTCGATCGGACAGATAAATCGCGCTGCCCCACGTGTTCACATGGGCGGCGGGAACACTCAGGTGATAGATCGTGCCGAGGATGCGAAACAAGGGCAGGCTCCGCCGCTCTGCTTCGTCGAGCGGGCGCTCCTGTTCGTAGCCGTTCAGGAACGCCGCGTCCGCGCGCTCGCCCATCCCCCAGAACTCGATTTCGTTGAGGTAGTTGGCAAGATCGAACGCGCGCCAGCCGGTACCGAAGAAGTCGAAATCGATCAGCGATAGCTCGCCCGATGGCGCGATTAACACATTCGATGGCGCGAGGTCGGCGTGCACGATGCCAAAGGCGGGTGTTTCCCTGGGTAACCCGGCTAGCAGCGCGGTGAGGCGGCTCCGCATACCATTCATCTCATCGAGCAGCGACACCGGTGGAAACTGCAAGTTCTGAAGAATCAAGAGAGATTGGGCAATCAGCGTCTCCGCGTCGTACAGGGGGCGGCTTTCGACGTGCGGAAAGTCGTTGGTGAGGGTGTGGAAGCGAGCGATGAGCGCGCCTACACGCTCGATGGTCACCAGATCGGGCTGGCGGTTGAAGACGCCGTCGATAAACGGGACGAGAACAGCATGGCGAATGCCTTCGGGGATCGAAAGCGCGATGATGCGATTTCCATTCTGGTTTGGCAGCGCGCTGACCGTGGGAAAGCCCTGTCGAACGAGATCGTCCG
>CALMDI010000285.1 GCA_937864975.1 uncultured Chloroflexota bacterium
GGGCAGATTCAGCTTGCGTTCACGGGCGAAGGCGCGCACTATCTGCTGACCTACGAGATCGCCTAACGCGATTCTTCGGTTCAGGGACGCCAGACCGGCTCGATATTGTGCCCGATGCCGCCCGTCAGACAGCGCCGGAAACGCTTCGCCTCGTTGACGACGCAGACGTCGGTGTACCCGCCGGTAAAGTAAATGACAAAGGTCATGTCGTCCGGTCCGACGCGGGGCTTGCTCTGCGCCCACTCAATCGTGTCGTCCGCGGCGAAGGCGCGCAGATCGCTGCCGTCCACGCGCATGTGATAAATGCCGAGGCTGTCACTTAACTGCGTATTGAATTGAATCCGCTGACCATCCGCCGACCAGATGGGCGCATAAACCATGCGCCCGCGCGGTGTCGGCAGAGCATAACTCTGGCGCATGTCCACGTCCGCAATGTGGATGTTAGAGCGCACGATTTGCCCCGATTCCAGGTAAAGCGAGGAGAACGCAAGCCGGCGTCCGTCGGGCGACCAGGTGACGTTGCGATAGCTTCGACGGTTATCCGTGATGCGGCGGCGCTCGCCGCCCGTGGCGCTCATCACAAAGACATTCCAGTAGCCGTCGCGGTCGGAAAGAAAGGCGAGCCGCGCGCCGTCGGGCGACCAGAGCGGCTGGCGGTCGCTGCCGTCGGCGCGCGTGAGGTTATGCAGCGCGCCACGTTCCACGTCCAGCAGGTAAATGTCTTCGTCGCCGTCACGATCCGACACGAAGGCAACTTCGCCACCATAGGGCAGCGCCGCGCCCAGCCCCGCCGCCACCTGCCCGGCAACCGCCCACAGCAGCGTGATGTGCAGCGCGGCGCGAACCAGCGACGGAGCGAACATGAGGGTGTGTCTCCTGTCCTAGGGCGCCGGACGCCACGTGAGCGACGAGGGGATCGCCCGTTCGTCGGTGAGGCGGCGCGGGCGGGTTGGATCGGCTACGACCACGTAGACGTCGGACGCGCCGCCGACAGCGGAGAGGAAAGCGATGCGCGTCCCGTCTGGCGACCAGATGGGCGGCTCGGTGTACGCCGCCCCAAGCGCCGCCAGCGCGCCGTAAATCAAGGCGATGCCGGCGGCAACCCCTGCCACGAGTCGAGCGAGCGGCATCGACTTCTCTCCGAACATTCGGATCATCCCACTCTGATGGTATTACGATGACAACAAGCTCGCGTTCAATGGGGTCGCGGAACGTCAGAGACCTAAGGCTGCGGGGAAACGCGCAGCACGCGCACGCCCAGCGGCTCGACGCGCCCTTTCAATTCCAGGCTGCGATGCTCCAGCGCGCCGAGGTCAAGCCCTGCCGCTTCGTAAGCGGCGTCGCTGATGAGAATTTCGCCCGTTTCAGCTTTCGATGCCAGCCGCGCCGTCGTGTTGACGGTATCGCCGAGGGCGGTAATCTGCATCACGCTCTCCGAGCCGACCGGGCCGATGAACGCCGTCCCGGTATGAACGCCCGCGCCCACCGGCAGCCAGGGTCCTTCCGCCCGCCCGTGCCCTGTCGCGGTCAGCAGCTCGCGCGCGGCATTGAGCGCGACACGCGCATGGTCGGGTCCGGCGATGGACGGCGGGAACAGCCCGATCACCTCGTCGCCCACGAACTTGTCCACCATTGCGTCGTGCTTCGACAGAACGCTGGTCGCCACCGTGTAAAAGCGATTCAATAGACGGCTGAACTCGGCGGGACTCATGGTCTCGGCAATCGTGGTCGAGCCGCGCACGTCCGCGAATAGGAACGACATTTCGATTTCCGCGCCGCCGGGATATTTCCGCGCCAGGTCTTCACAGACGTTACAGAAGCGCGGATTCCACACCGAGGGGCGCTTGTGATAGAAGGCTTCCATAAGGACGCGCCCGATGCCGCCAAACGGGGCATTACACATACTGCAACGGGGTTCCGAAGGGATCAGGCGAAAGATGTGGCGGTTGCGGCGCAGCACCCCGGCGTCGCCCGTAAATACGGAGCGCCAGAGCGCCTCGGCTTCGGGGTTCGGCTCGACGTGCGGGCTGATCGGGTCGGCGCGTTCCGGCTGGTCATCCATGCTCGTGTCCTCATCATCCAATGGATACTCATGTCACTATGACAGAGGCTGAGGCGGATGCTCACCTCTCCGCTGACGAATGGGTGGACGCTCGCTGCTGGTATTATAGCCGACGAGTGCAGGTGCCGGTCAACCGGACGCCGGTCACATAACCTAGAGATTGATGAGACTTCATTGCTATCGCGAACGCTCAATGGTATAACAATTGTCATTACAAACAAGGAGATGTGCTATGCGCGCGGAAGAATTGATGACGACGAACGTTGCCTGCTGCTCGCCCGATGACCGCCTGCAGGACGTGGCGGCGATGATGGTCGCGAATGACTGCGGCGCGATTCCAGTCATCGACGGCAATGACTCGAAGCGGATTATGGGCATTATCACCGACCGCGACATCGTCGTGCGAACGCTGGCGGAAGGTCGAAATCCGCTCGACATGGCTGCCCGCGACGTGATGACGCACGATGTGTCCACGGTCACGCCGCAGACCAGCGCCGAGGATTTGCTCAATCTGATGGAAAGCCGGCAGGTGCGCCGCGTCCCGGTGGTCAACGAACGTGGGTCGCTCGTAGGCATCGTGGCGCAGGCAGATGTGGCACGACGCGCGCCCGCGGGTAAGACGGCGGAAGTCGTCAAGGAAGTGTCGGAGCAGCGGTAATCTCAGGCAATTCTACGGCGTCTTGAGATTCGCGTCCTCCGCGTCGAAATTCTGATCCTGAGGATGTACCTCGCTGATCGTAATGTCCCACGCCGCGAGATCGGCGAGGAAGCGGTGCGCCGTCATATCCAGGTGAATCGGCGTCAGGCTGGCGTAGCCGTTATGCACCGCCCAGAAGTCGGTGCCTTCTTCATCGATGACGCCGGGAATGCCGACGGGCGTGGGCCAGAGGACGCGGTAAATATCGCCGTCGCGTTCGATTTCGTCGTGCCAGTCGCTCACGCCCTGCCGCGTCAGCCGGATGCCGCGCACGTAGGGTCCGGGCGGCACGTTCAGGTTCAGCACCGTGAACTGCGGCAGGCTCTTTTCGATCACCTTTGCCACGACGCTCACCGCCACTTTCGCGGCGACCTCGTAATCTTCGACGCGCTCGGCGGTGAAGTGCGCCAGCGAGACCGCCACGGCGGGAATGCCCTGAAGCGTCGCTTCGAGCGCCGCCGTGACCGTGCCGCTGTAGGTAATATCCTGCCCCATGTTCTGCCCGCGGTTAATGCCGGACACGACGATGCGCGGGGGCCACTCGACCACGCCGAGCGCCGCCAGCGCGATACAGTCGGCGGGCGACCCGGCGACGGCGAGCGCGGGTATCCCATCGCGCAGCGTCACCTGCTCGACCAGGATATCCTGAAAAACGGTGCGTTTGTGCCCGCCCGCGCTCTGGTTTACGGCAGGCGCGACGACTTCCACGCGCCCTAGCTGACGCATTGCCTGCGCCAGCGCCAGCAAGCCCGGCGCGTGAACGCCGTCGTCGTTGGTGACAAGAATGTAGGTCAAGCGGTTGCTCCGTTATCCGGTTTCACTAAGGGTCACGCAGAACCGTCACGACGCGGCTTGTGCGTTTTTACGGGATATTCAAGGTTAAAGGATCAACGGCACTCTGCCCACGGGATTTAGCAAAGCTATCATCATGTTAGCCGAGTTCCGGGTTACAATTTTTGTAAAGGCTTACAATAGAAGCCCTGCGAGACTCGCGTATTATACTGGACGAAGACGATAAACCGGAGTGTCTGAATGCCGGACGAGATGAACGATATGAACTACATGGAAGGCATCAGCGCCTTCCAGAATGCGCGAATGCGCGCGTTCTGGGACGAGATGCGAAGCCTGATCCGGGGCAAATCGGCGGAGCTGTTGAGCTTCGAGGATATTCGGACGCGCCTGCGCCTGCGCGAGGAATACTATCAGGGGCTTCAGGACGTGCCGCTCGAAAAGATCGTCGGCAGCGTCGGTCGCTACCGGGAATTCACCAGCCGCTTCCTGCCGAAAAAATCAATCGGGCAGGAACGCTGGAGCCGTGTCTACGCTCAGGCGACCGGGATGATGGGCTTACCGCCGATTGAGCTGTATAAAGTGGGCGACCTTTACTTCGTGCGAGACGGCAATCACCGCGTGTCGGTCGCGCGCCAGCTTGGCGCAAAGACGATCCAGGCGCACGTCACGGCGCTGCCGACGACGATCAGCCTGCGACCGGGGATGTCCGAAGAAGAACTCGGCATGGCGGAAGCCTACGCCGCGTTTCTCTCCGAGACCGGGCTTGCCAACACCCGACCGCATCATCAGCCGATTGAGCTAACCGAGGCAACGCGCTACAACGACCTGCTCGGTCACGTGAACCTGCATCGCAGCGTGATGGAGCAAACGCTCAAGCGCCCTGTGCCGATTGAGGAAGCCGCCGCCGACTGGTACGACAACGTCTACCGTCCGGCGATCACGCTCATCCGTAAATACGGCGTGCTCGACCGCCTGCCAAAGCGCACGGAAGCCGACCTTTACCTGTGGCTGATCGACCACCTGCGCGAGGTGCAGGAACAGCCTGGCGACCAGACAGGGGCGCGGTCGTTCAGCGACGCGCTGGTCGATTTCCTCGCGGAGCGGCGAATCCCGGTGCCGAAGGAACTGCTGACCGAAACCGATACGACGGTACGGATTCCCCGCGTCCAGATCGAAGAGATGCGGCGTCAGATCGAGGATGAAAAGGTCAAAAGCAACGGTCAGTCGTGATGGTCGGGTGACAACCGCGCATTGAACGGGGACTCGCGAGGGTCGCCCGTTTTTGATTCCTGTGTCTGGTCGGGCGTAAGCGCCGATGGTAGGATTACGCGCGTGGACGCCGCCAATGGAACGAGGCTCATGGCAAAACAACCTCTGATCGTGATGCCGGTCGAAGCGCCGGTGCAGCAGCAGACGTTTGATTTGATCGCAACGCTGGTCGGCGCGCTCGCCGGCGCCGGGCAGATGCTTGAAGATGGCGACGTGATGGCGGTGTCGAGCAAGTACGTCGCGATCAGCGAGGGGCGCGTCGTCTCCCTCGCGGATATCGTCGTGACCCCCGACGCCGAGGCGATTGCCGAGCGTTACGCGATGAATCCGCGGATCGCCCAGCTTGTGCTGAGCGAAGCCGATAAGGTGTTCGGCGGTATCCCCGGCTTTTTGCTGACGTATAAAGACGGCATTCTCTCGCCCAACGCGGGCATCGACCGCTCGAATATTCCGAGCGGCTACGCCGTGTTATTCCCCGAAGCGCCCTACGCATCGGCGGCGGCGATCCGGCGCGCGGTGAGGGAGCGGCTGGGCGCGGACGTGGGCGTGATCCTCACCGATAGCTGGCTGATGCCGGGGCGGCTCGGTACAACAGGCGTGGCACTGGCGACGGCGGGATTCAAGCCCGTTCAGGACGAGCGCGGCAAAGCTGACCTGTTCGGCAATCCGATGCAGGTGACGCAGCGCGGCATCGCCGACCAGATTTGCTCGGCGGCGCAGTTGGTCATGGGCGAGCGCGACGAGGCGACTCCGTTTGTGATCGTCCGCAATTCGGGCGTCGTGCTGAGCGATATCGACGTGACGGTGGAGGACGTGGCGATTGACTGGCGCATGTGCATCTACGTCCAGTCGCTCACCGAGGGGCGGCTGGAAGCAGCCGTCAGCGTTCAGCGCTCAGCCTTCAGCTAAAAGCCGGGATAAAAACCTAACGCAAAGGCGCAAAGAGGCAAAGACGCAAGGGATAATTTATCAAACCCTTTGCGCCCTTGCGTTAAATCTTTGATCTTTAGCTGAAAGCTGACCGCTGATGGCTGAGAGCTAATCGCTATCCAAACCGCCCGCCGATGTAATCTTCGGTTTCCTGCTGCGTCGGGTGATGGAAAATACGCTCGGTCGTGTCGCATTCGACCAGCACGCCCCAGCGCCGCGAGGCGTACAAATCCTCGGATTTGCGGATACTGAAGAACGCGGTGTAGTCGGACACGCGCTGCGCCTGCTGCATGTTGTGCGTGACGATGACGATGGTGTAATGCTTGACCAACTCTTTCATCAGGTCTTCGATGCTGCGGGTCGAGATGGGGTCGAGCGCCGAGGCGGGTTCGTCCATCAGGATGACTTCCGGTTCGACCGCCAGCGCGCGGGCGATGCATAAGCGCTGCTGCTGCCCGCCGGACAGCGCCAGTCCCGACCGCTTCAGATCGAGGCTGCACTCGTCCCACAGCGCCGCCTGTTGCAGACTGTTCTCCACAATGTCGTCCAGCACCGATTTCTTGCGGACGCCCAACAGACGCGGACCGTAGGCGACGTTATCGTAGATGCTTTTCGGGAACGGATTCGGCTTCTGGAATACCATGCCAATCCGACGCCGCACCTCGACCGGATCGACGTTCGGCGCGTACAGGTTGCTCCCCTGAAACATAATCTCGCCGTCCACCTTCGCGCCGGGGATCAGGTCGTTCATGCGGTTGATCGACCGCAGGACGGTGCTTTTGCCGCAGCCCGACGGACCGATAAACGCCGTGATTTTGCGGCTGTGAACCGACAGGCTCACGTTCTCGACGGCGAGCTTATCGCCGTAATGAACGTTCAGATTTTTGATCTCGATAGCAGACGTACCGTTTGCGGACATGCCTTATCCTTGAAGCTTGTTCTTAAACCGCTGGCGTAACACAATCGCGAATGCGTTCAGCGTCAGCAGGATCGTGAGCAGGACGACAATGGTTGATGCGGCGATATCGCGAAACTGCGGGTCGGGGCGCTTCGTCCAGTCGTAAATCTGGATCGGCAGCGCCGTGAAGCGCGACATCGGACCGCTCGGATCGAACGCGATAAAGGGGGACGCGCCGACGACGATGAGCGGCGCGGTCTCGCCAATGGCGCGCGAGGTCGCCAGAATGGTGCCGGTCAGAATGCCGGGCATCGCCGCGGGCAGCACCTGATGCCAGATCGTCTGCCACCTGGTCGCCCCCAGGCCGTAGCTCGCGTCGCGGAGCGAGGAAGGCACAGCGCGCAGGGCTTCCTGCGCGTTGATGATGATGATCGGCAGGATCAGCAGCGCCATCGTCAGCGCCGCCGACAGGATGGAGCGCCCGCCCGTAACCTCGCCGAGCGCGCGCACGAAGATCGCCAGTCCGAGCAAACCATAGATGATCGACGGGACGCCCGCCAGATTGCGGATATTCGTGTCGATGATAGCGTTCAGCCGGGTTTGACGCGCGTACTCTTCCATGTAGATCGCCGCGCCGACGCCGATGGGAAACGCGACCGCGATGGTGATGACCATCAGCCAGACCGTGCCGATCAGCGCGGTGCGAATGCCTGCGTCCGCCGCCGTATCCGACATCGTGTTCCGCAGAAACGACGGCGTCAGCCACGAGTGAAATTCCAGCCGGGCATCGGGATAGTCTTCGGCAGCGGTCGTCTCGATCCGGGCGCGCTCGAACAGCGACTCGGTCAGCGTCCAGCTTTCGACCACTTGCAGCCCGACGATCTCGACGTTAATCAGCCGCAGAAACGCCTGCTGGTCGAGGTTGGCGAGCAGAATGGATTGGATATCGTCGGGCGTCAGATCGCCGAGCAATTTATCCGCAACCGCGTCGGGCACTATGTCGCCCACCAGAAGCTCGCGCATCGGGCGCGACGTTAGGGCGTTTCCGTCGATCTGCGTGCCGATCAGCGCGTCGCGCAGCAGCACGCGCTGGCGCTGCGGGCGGACATTCTCGGCAAGTAACCGGGCAAGCTGGTCCACCGACAGGGATTCCAGCGGCTGTCCATCCGTAAGCGTGAGTGGATCGACCTCGACCTGAACCGCGCGCAAGCCGACGACCTCGTTGACGACGTTGCCGAGCAGCGCCACCAGCGCCAGCACGCCGACAACAATGGCAAGGAAGAAGAAGCGCTGCCACAGCTTGCCGCGCAGGTGCC
>CALMDI010000286.1 GCA_937864975.1 uncultured Chloroflexota bacterium
TGCCGGGCGCGCGGGCGCCGCCGGAGCGGCGGGTTCCACGGCTTTTCCAATGTGCTGCTTGAAGTCGTCGGGGAAGTTCTTCACCGTATGGATGATGGGATTCGCCGCGAAATCGCCGAGCGCGCACAGGGTCACCCCCTGCATGTTTTTGGCGATATTGACGATCAGGTCAATGTCGGACTCTTTACCCTGACCCGCCATAATTCGGTCGAGCACTTTGTCCGCCCAGTATGTACCCTCGCGGCACTGCGTGCATTTGCCACAGCTTTCGTGCTTGAAGAACTTCGTCACCTTCCACGCCACCCACATCATATCCACCGTCTCGTCCATAACGATGACCGACGCCGAGCCGAGGATGGTACCGACCTTTGCCATGTCTTCATACGTCAGCTTCGTGTCGAGAACCTCGTCTGTCCCCGGCACAATCGGACCGGAGCCGCCCGATGGCAGAATCCCCTTGATCTTGCGGTCGCCGGGAATACCGCCCGCGTGATCGTAAATCAGCTCGCGGAACGTCGTCCCCATCGGCAGCTCATAATTGCCCGGTTTGTTCACGTGACCGCTGACGCAGAAAATCTTGGTTCCGGCGCTCTGCTCGGTGCCAATCGCCTTGAATGCGTCCGCGCCGTTGCGAAGTATCCACGGCACATTCGCCAGCGTCTCGACGTTATTCACCACCGTCGGCTCGCCGTACAGACCACCGCCCTTTTGCGCCGGGAACGGCGGGCGCACGCGCGGCTGACCGAGCTTGCCTTCGAGACTTTCGAGCAAGGCGCTTTCTTCCCCGCAGATGTACGCGCCCGCCCCAAGATGGGTGTAGACTTCGCACGAAAAGCCGGAGCCAAGCACGTTATTCCCGACGAACCCCGCCTTGCGCGCCGCCTCGATGTGCTTGTCGAGTTCATGCGCGATGTCCCAGAATTCGCCGCGCAGATAGATGTACACCGCCTTCGCCTGAATCGCGTAGGCGCAGATCATCGCGCCTTCGATCAACTGGTGCGGGTTGTTCTCCATGATCTGACGGTCTTTAAACGTGCCCGTCTCGCTCTCGTCCGCGTTCACCGCGACGTACTTCACCGGCTCGTTCTGAGGGATGAAGCTCCACTTCACGCCCGTCGGGAAGCCCGCGCCGCCGCGCCCGCGCAGATTCGACGCCTTCACAATGTCGATGACCTCGCTCGGCTTCATCGACATGGCTTTCTTCAAGCCTTCATACCCCTCATTCCTGACGTAAACGTCGAATTCGCGAATGTTGGGGACGTCCAGCTCACGGAACAGAATGTTGACCACGACTTCATCACTCCCTTAACGAGCGATGAGGTTTGAGCTTTGAGCTTTGAGTAATGACTGGTTTCTATGATCTGTGGTTTCTGCGATCACAGGCATTTGTATTTCACTCAATCCTCAATCCTCATACCTCATACCTTGTTATTGCTTTCCGAGCGCCACTGGTCAATCAGCGCCTTCATCTTGTCCATGTCGAGGTTTTCGACATAGTGAAAATTACATTGCAGCATCGGCGCTTTGTCACACGCGGCGAGGCACATCACATGCTCGACCGTGAACATGCCGTCATTCGTCGTTTCGCCCTCTCTGACGCCGAGGTACTCCTTGAGTTGCTTGTGGAATTCGTCCGCCCCCTTCAGCGCGCATGGCAGATCGGTGCAGACCTGAAGCCAGAATTTTCCCTTCGGGTGCTCGGAGTACATCGTATAGAACCCGGCGATGGAACGCACCTGCGTCGGATCCATCTCGCACAGTGCCGCGACTTCGACAATGCCGTCGGGCGAAATCCAGCCATACTCCTCCTGCGCGATATACAGCAGGGGCATCACCGCCGAGCGCTTGTCGGGGTATTTGGCAAAGGCTTGGTCAATCCGCTCTCTGTATTTCTCTGCCAGCATAGGCACTTCCTAAAGGTATGAGCTATGAGCTTTGAGGTATGAGTTTTGCGGCGTCCGCTTTCAGACAGGGCGGCACGCGCCCTTCCTTACTCAAAGCTCAACCCTCAAAGCTCAGCACTTCGTTCTATCGGTCACAGTCGCCCAGCACGATATCCACGCTGCCGATAATCGCCACGAGGTCGGCAATGAAATGCCCCTTCGTGATGAGTGGCAGCGCGCTGACGTGCATGTACGACGGCGTCTTGAAATGCACGCGCCGGGGCTTCGCGCCGCCGGTGCCATGCAGATAGCAGCCAATCTCACCCCGCGGGCTTTCAATTGCCACGTACACTTCTTCGTCCGGCGCGTTGAAACCCTCCGTCCACAGCTTGAAATGGTGGATGACGGCTTCCATACTACGCCCAAGCTCGGCGCGCGGCGGCGGCACGAATTTGCGATTCTCCGAGCGGAACGGTCCCGTGGTTCGCTTCACCCTGTCCACGGCTTGCCGCAGGATTTTGACGCTCTGCCGCATTTCCAGAATGCGGACGTAGAAACGGTCATAGACGTCGCCATGCTCGCCCAGCGGCACGTCGAAATCGTACTGCTCGTAGCCCGAATACGGCTCGGCTTTGCGAATGTCCCAGTTCACGCCGCTCGCGCGCAGGCTCGGACCGCTGACGCCATACGCCAGCGCGTCCTCCGGCTCGATCACGCCGATGCCCTGCGTCCGGTCAATCCACAGGGGATTCTCTGTCAGCAAGGATTCGTAATCGTCAATCTTGCCCGGAAAATAATCCAGGAAGCGCTCAAGGGTGGGCACAAATGCCGGCGGCGGATCGCGCCAGACGCCGCCCGGACGTGGATAGCTGGTCATCATCCGCTGCCCGGAGAGCATCTCGAACATCTCAAGGATCATCTCGCGCTCGCGGAACGCATACAGGAAGACGCTCATCGCGCCGAGGTCGAGCGCGTGCGTGCCAAGCCAGACCAGGTGGCTGGCGATGCGCGACAGTTCCGCCATGATCACGCGCCAGTACTGCGCGCGCTCCGGGGCGGCGATGCCGCAGAGCTTTTCGACCGCCATGATGTAACCGAGGTTGTTCTGTGGCGCGGCGACGTAGTCGGTGCGGTCGGTC
>CALMDI010000287.1 GCA_937864975.1 uncultured Chloroflexota bacterium
CGGAGAAGCTGCGCGGCATGGGCTCGGAGATCGCCACGCCCGAGCAGCAGACCGCGAAGGGCTTCGACGCCTTCATCAAGGCCGACTTCGCCAATATGCAGGAAGCCGCCAAGCTCGCGGGCATCAAGCCGCAATGACGGAGCGATTGCCGCGCGGCGCCTGCGACTGTCACGCGCACGTCTTCGGGCCCGCCGCGCGGTTTCCTTACGCCGAGCCGAGGAGCTATACGCCCGACGACGCGCCCCTCGATGCCTATCTGGCACATCTCGACCGCCTCGGCTGCGAACGCGGCGTGCTGGTGCAGCCTTCTGCCCTTTTATGGGCAGTGGCGACGTTACGTTCCGCTCTTTAGAACGGGTCGCTCGGGCCAATACACGTTTACAATCGTCCCCTTGCTGACGCCGTCGCTCTCCACCGAAATCTGCCCGCCATACGCTTCGACAATCGATTTCACCAGCGCCAGTCCCAGCCCTGTCCCCGGTATGTCGCGCGAGCGCGCCTTATCGGCGCGATTGAACCGTTCAAACACGTGAGGCAAATGCACAGGGTCAATCCCGCGCCCCGCGTCCCGGATCGTGTTCCATACGCCGTTCTCACGTTTCTCGATCTCCCAGGAGACGACGCCGCCCTCCGGTGAATATTTGATGGCGTTGTCGAAGATATTCCGAAAGACCACGGTTAAGTGGTTGATGCTGGCATCGACGAGCGGCGGCTCGCCGGACATCGTCAGCGATATCTGAACGCTGTTGTCCCTGTCTTTACTCTTGGCAGTCACCTGATGCACGAGGCTCTGAGCAAAGCGGTGCATATCCACCTGCTCCTGCCCCAGTTCCGCGCGCCCGGCGTCGAACCCCGACAGCAGCGTTAAATCCTGTACCAGGTTGGCAAGGCGGGTGACTTCCTCGTCGATTTCCGCGATGTACGCTTTCGCCGTCGCCTCATTCAGCGTCGAGTCATACCGCAGCGCCTCGGTTCGCAGGCGGATCGTCGTCAGCGGGGTGCGTAGCTCGTGTGAAGCGTTGCTGGCAAAGGCGCGCTGCTCTTCGAGCATACTTTCCACCTGCTGCGCCATGTCGTTGAACGCGCGGGCGACCTCGCCAATTTCGTCGGGATGGAATTGGTGCACTCGGTGCGAAAACTCGCCTTCGGCGAGACGTAAAGCAGACTGACGTAATTCATTGAGCGGCTGGATAATCGAACGCGCCAGCCAAAATGCTGCCCCCAGCGCAAGCGCCGTCACCAGCAAAAACATCAGCCCCAGTTCCAGCCAACGCCCGGCGATAATGGCTTGCAACCTCTCGGACGGAACGCCGAGCTGAAGGATGCCTTCCGCCCGCCCCTCGACCATGATGGGCGCCGCCGTAAAATAGACGGTCTCACCCTGCTTATCGGGACGCTCTACCAGGATGCTTCTGCCCCGCATTGCCGCGTCGATCTCGCGCATCTCGTGTCCAATGCCCGCATGTTCCAAGTCGTCGCGTTCGGTTGAATCGCGCACCGGAGACTCATCGGATGGATGGCTGCTGTGTCCGCGCGTCGGATAAAATGCAAGTTCCCCGCCGACTTCCACCTCATATTGGTCGAGCGCCGTCTGAAGGCTATTGCCGTTAAGCGCGCCGTCCTCGTAACTCGCAAGCAAATCCCGGATGCCGCGCGCGGTCAGAACGACGTTGGTTTTCAGGCGCTCGCCAAAGTCGGCTTCGGCAGCCGAGGAAATTTGCCCGCCGCTAATGACGGTCAGCCCGGCAAACCCGACCAGAATGATGCAAACGTAGGCGACCAGCAGGCGCGTGCGAATGCTCGTCATGTGCACGCGACTCATGGGGTTTTACCAGACGCAAAGCGGTAGCCAACACCCCGGACGGTTTGAATATGGCGGGGATTACCGGGATCATCTTCGATCTTCTCGCGCAGCCAGCGAATATGCACGTCGAGCGTTCGCATATCCCCAAGCCAATCGGTTCCCCAGATTTGATCGAAAATCTCAGCCCGCGTCACCACCTCGCCCGCACGGGCAACAAACAGGCTCAGCAGCTCGAACTCCTTGAACCGCAGCTGAAGCTCGTCTTCCCGCTTGTGGACGGTACGTCGATCCAGATCAATCGTGAGATCGTCGATCGCGATCAGGCTGGGCTGCGCGAGCGGCGCCCGATCAAACTCGACTCGGCGCAAGAGGGCTTTAACCCGCGCCAGCAGCTCGCGCGTGCTGAAGGGCTTGGGTAAATAGTCGTCAGCGCCCAGTTCCAAGCCAAGCACGCGATCCACTTCGTCCGAGAGAGCGGTCAGCATCAGAATGGGGACGACACTTGTCCTGCGGATCGCTTTGCAAACTTCCCAGCCATCCATTTCAGGCAGCATGATGTCCAGCAGCACGAGGTCGCAGGCAGGCGAAAGCGCGGTTGAAAGTCCCGACTCGCCATTCGTGGCAGTCAGCACGTTGTAACCTCGCCCTTCCAGGGCGCGAACAACCGGTCCCGCGATGAGCCGGTCATCCTCGATTAAGACAACCGTCGATAGCGTCACTTTCAAGCCCCGTGATGCACCATTCCCTCGCGATCTGCCGTTTTGGTGGTCAGAATGGAGGGATTTAAGGTCGATTTAAGCAAATTTGAGGCGGCGATAACCTGTCCGCGCCTGGCATCGATTACAGTGAGACGATGCTCCGATTCCATATATGACGTTCTTTCTATTGTTAGCGAAGCTCGCTACCCCACCCTCGGTGGCAGGCGTGCCAATGTGATGGGTAGTGCTCTTGAACAGTCGTGTCGGTAGCTTGCCGAAAACGCTCATGGTCAGTAGTCGTGCGCCTCGATCCGTCTGGCGAGAGATTGTCCAGGCAAGCCCATTTTCACTGGCAGACCAAACCCCTGATTGGATCGACGCCATCTGCGCCGGTGGTCGGTATACCGACGCGAGCCGTCTGTACCAGACAGCCAGAGGAAAAAGGCTGGTCTTGCCCCTGGTTCGTCATCGCGGTTTGCCAGCCCCGCTCGCCTTCGCCGCTTCCCCCCCGCCCGCATGGGGTTTCGGCGGATTAGTGACGGAAGGCGCGGTACAGGCAGACGACGTTGCGCTGGTACTGTCCGATCTCGCGCAGCTCCCGTTTCTGCAACTTTCAATCCGCCCGAATCCGCTTGAGGCAGCGATCTGGCAGGACGCGGCAGCCCGATCCCCCTTCCTGAAACTCCCGCGGCGGGCGCACGTCCTCGATCTAAGCGGTGGATTCGACACGGTCTGGAAAAAACGTTTTAACCATACAGCGCGTAAATCCGTTCGCAAAGCCGAGAAAGCCGGACTGGTGGTGGAGTGCGATACCACCGGACGATTGATTCCAGTGTACTACGATCTGTACCTCCAATCATTGGGACAGTGGGCGCGGCAGCAAAATGAGCCGCCCTGGCTGGCGCGCTGGCGCGGCGAGCGACGCGATCCTATGTCCAAGATACAGAACATGGCGACCTATTTACAAGAGGACTTCCGTCTGTGGGTGGCATGGCTTGGCGGTGAGCCAATCGTCGCCATGATCGTCCTGCAAGGAGGTAACAACGCCCACGTGACGCGCACCGTGATGAACCGGGCGCTGGCAGGTCCTGTCCGGGCGAACGTGCTGTTGGAAAGCCTGGCGATCGAGGATGCCTGCCGGGCGGGCGACCGTTATTATCACATGGGCGAGTCCGGCGCATCGGCGTCGCTGGCGCAGTTCAAGGAGCAGTTTGGCGCTCAACCGTATGACTATGCCGAGTACCGGCTGGAACGCCTGCCTCTGACGCGACTGGATAGCAGCCTGCGCGCCGGCGTCAAGCGACTCATTGGGTTCAGGGACAGATAATCCGCTTCTGTCCTCCTTCATCAACGCCTCGCTTTTTCGATTTGTACTCACCGTCGGAAACCACCATGACCGCAGCATACCGGTCGCGCGCAGCGCACATACATTGGCGTCTGCGCCCTGCACCGCTTACAATCTGCCGCCAACCCATTTCGCTTTCGCTGACGTCAACGCCGCCAAGGAAAACTTTTCATGCTTATCACCGATATAAGACCCTTTGCGGTATGGGTCGGACACAGGAACCAACTGCTTGTCAAAGTCGAAACGGATGAAGGGCTGTATGGTTGGGGGGAATCGGGACTTTCCGGGCGCGAACTCGCGGTTATGGGCGCGCTTCAACACTACCGCGCGTTCCTGATAGGACGTGATCCAAGACGCATCGGCGCGCTCTGGCAGGAGATGTATCGCAGTCAGTATTTTGAAGGCGGGCGCGTGCTGGCTGCCGCCATGTCTGCGATTGACATTGCCCTGTACGATTTGAATGCGAAAGCGCTTGGCGTCCCCGTTTACCAGTTACTTGGCGGAAAACAGCGCGATTTTGTCCCCTGTTTTGCTCACACCGAGGCGCTTTCCGAAGCACAGCTTATCGAAAACGTTCGTCTGCTGCTCGATTCGGGCTGGACGGTTGTCCGAACCGGCATTCCGCATGTGGGAAACGTCGCTTCGGAAACGCTTTTCGAGCCTCGCGAGTCGATTGCCGCTGCCGCCGCCTGGCTCACCCGCGTTCGAGAGTCAGTTGGGTCTGAGCTTGTCCTCGGCATCGATTATCATCATCGCCTGAGCGTCGCCGAAGCGGCGTCGTTCTGCCAGCGGATGCCATCCGGGACGCTCGATTTCCTGGAAGAACCGATCCGCGATGAAACACCGGAAGCATACGAGGCTCTGCGTTCGATGGTCACTATCCCCTTTGCCATTGGCGAGGAATTTCCGAGCAAGTGGGCGTTTTTACCGTATCTTGAACGAGGCATCGCCAATTTTGCTCGCATCGACGTCTGTAACGTAGGCGGCTTGACAGAGGCGATGAAAGTAGCGAGCCTTGCCGAAGCACACTACATCGACCTCATGCCGCACAATCCGTTGGGACCGGTTTGCACCGCCGCCACTATTCACCTTTCAGCCGCCGTTCCGAACTTTTCGTGGATGGAAGTTCGTACCTCGCCGACTGAAAACCTGAATTTTTACGACGACACCCTTTTCCCGGTTCAGCATCGCTTGGATGGGGATCGCTTTCCTGTCGGTGATGCGCCGGGTCTCGGCGTAGAGGTAAATGAGGAGCTGGCGAAGCAGCAAACGTTCAAGTTCTCGGAACCGCCCCACTTAGCGCGTCGGGATGGTTCGTATACGAACTGGTGAAAATTCGGGGTAAATACAGAGGCTGTGGCATCGTAGGGGCTACAGAGCTGGATTGCCCGTTTTGCGAATTTAACGACTCCTCAGCACTACGCAGTTCCCTGTAACACTTCGCGGCGTGCTGCGGCAACGTCGCGCTGACGAATACCGATTTGCGGTTCTGACTGAGACGGTTCTCGGCGAGCGTGACCATCTCGATCATGCGCTCATAGGATTCGCGCGCATCGCTTCCGAAGGTGAAGATGCCATGCTTGTCGAGGATCAGGCCTTCGACATTCGGATCGGCGTCGAACACATCCGCCGCTTCCTTGGCCAGTGCAAAGCCCGGCATGATATA
>CALMDI010000288.1 GCA_937864975.1 uncultured Chloroflexota bacterium
GCCTCGAATCCTCAATCGAACTGTTGCAAAGCCCCGACGCGCAGAAGCGCAAGGAAGCCGTCGTCGCGCTCGGTAAGTCGCGCGACCCGGAGGCGCTGCGACCGCTCGCGGAGGCGTACCGGCGCGAAGCCGACGACGAAGTGCGGGACCTGATGCTCAAGGCGGGGCAGTTCATCAAAATGCAGAACACCCCCGGCGGCGCACCGGCGGCAACCCGCGCGCCTGCCTCTGCCCCCGCCCGTCCGCAGGTTAACCCGCAGGCGATCAAGGGGGGCAAGGCGGCGATGGACGAGGCGCTCACCCTGAGCAGCGCGGGCAACATCCCAAAGGCGATCAAGGCGATCAAAAAGGCGCTCCAACTCAATCCGGCACTGGAAACTGACACTTATTTTATCGGCATCGCGGCGAGCATCCTCGGCGTCGAGGACGCGCGCGTCTTCGACGTTCTGCGAGACAAGGCGCAGAGCAGCGAAGTCGTCAAAACAGCGGACGCCACCAAGCAGAAACAGGCAGTTGACGAGCATTGGGAGATCGCAACGAACTTCCGCTGGATGTCCGTCGGCGTAGATCTTGCGATTTTCACCGCGATTATGCTGTTTGGACCGGTCTTCCTCGTCCCGATTCTGGGACAGAGCATCGTGTCCCTGCAAACCATGCTTTCAGAGACGGGGGGTCGCCTCGATCCAGACCTCAGGGAAATCGCCGCGTTCCTCGCGTCTTTCAATGTGTCGTCGCTCATTGTGCTCGCACTCACCTGCGCCGTCGCCGGGTTCCTCAGCCTGTTGATCCAGGTAGGCGCCATTCACATCGCGGCGACGCGCTTTCTTCATGGCAAGGGCACGCTGCGCTATCTGATGTACAAGCTCGTCTCTTACTACAATCGCATTCTGCTGGTCATCTTCGGTCTCACGTATGTAACCGTGTGGCTTGCCGTGAGCAATGGGATCACCCTCGTGCTTTACGCCTACGCGGCGATTGTCGCCGTCTATGGCTTCCTGAAGTTCATTAAACTGGGCGACCGCATCGGCGAGGCGTATAAGTTCGGCACGGGCGGCGGGCTGGTGTCGGTGCTGATCGCGTCGTTCGTGCTCGTCGCCGCTAACGGCGCGATTGCCTACATTCTCTATCTCATCTTCGGTCAGGTGATCGCGGGCATCCTTCCGTCGAGGTAGGACACCGGGCAGGCAGCGTTCTCGCGGGGCAGGCGTCCGGTCTGCCCCGTTTTGCGTCTCGTCACCCACGTGTCAATCCTGTGAAATCATTACGAAGCGCCGTTCGGAGCGTATGCTATAGTGAGGGGCAGGTGAATAAAACGCCCGTGAAACAAGGCGTTGGTGCGACTGAAGGACGAACCGATGTCGAGCAGTTACATCGACCAGCTTAAAAGCCCCGATCCAGACGAGCGAAAACAGGCAATTCTCGCGCTCGGACGCCTGAAAGACCCGGCGGCGCTCAAGCCGCTGGCAGAGGTCTATCGCAGCGACCCCGACCCGGCGCTACGGGAGCTGGCGCTCAAAGCTGGGCGGCACATCCGGTTGCAAACCAACGCGCAAAAGGCGGCTGCCGAAAAACCGAAGGGGATGACTGCCGCTCCTACAGACCTCGCGCCCACGCCGGGTCAGGTGAAGAAAGCGCGGCTCTTTTTCGATCAGGCGCTGGAGCATCACATCCGACATCAGCACGCTCAGGCAATCGAGGCGCTGGGCAAAGCGCTGGAAATCAATCCCACGCTGCGCTCGGACACGATGACCACCAATCTGGCGATGGAGCTGACGGGCATGGCGCACAGCACCGCGCTGGACATGCTGCCAGACCCGGTCGCTCGGCGCGAGTTTATCGAGACGACTTATGGCGTCACCATCGGCGGTTCCGGGAAACCGAGCGACCCTTCGGACACGACCGCGGAAGCCGACTGGGGGCAAGCATTGATCGACGTTGGCATCTACGGGCTGGTCAACGGCACGATTGTTTTTGTCCTGGGCGTTGTCGGTTTCCGGGCGTTGATGGATTTCATTATCAACGCGATGGCGATCAGCGGTCAGGGGGCGCTGCCGCCCGGATTCACCGACCTCTCTTCGATCACGTCCGCCTCGACGCTGCCCTTCGCCGCGCTCTACGGGTTGATCTACGCTGTGATCAGCATGATTATGCTGGTTGTGCTGGAAGGCGCGGTTCATCTCGTCGCGACGACCATTCTGGGCGGAGAGGGGACGCTGCCTGGCTTGCTGCGAAAGACGACCCTCTTTTTCACGGTTCTCGTTCCGGTCAGCACGCTCGTCGGCATTCTCCCGACTCTTGCGTTCAGCCAAAACGAAACGCTCACGCCGCTGGCGAGCATCCTGTCGCTGATCTTCAGCCTCGGCACGGCGATGTGGGCGGGAAAGCTGACCGGTGAAGCCTATCGCTTCGGAATGGGGAAGGGCTGCGTGTCGATGGTTCTGGGAGGCATCGTCCTGGGGCTTGCCTTCTTCTGCTGTATCCTGACGCTCAGTTTCACGCTGGCGCAGGCATTCGGAGGCGTGGCGACGGCGGGTTTTTAAGCCACCGCTCACCCCACGTCAAGCCGCCGCCGGCGTAATCTCGATTATAATCAAAGGGCGTCCTCTGGGGGGCGCGCCAGATGTCTGCAAAGAGGTGTTGTTTATGTCGGATCGAAGCTCGAATGGATCGCATACGCTGCTGGCGGCAGGCTCGGCGCTGGCGGCGCTGGGCGGCGATCTGCGTCGGCTTCGGCGGCGTCTTCGCGCGGCGCTGCGCTTAAGACGTATTCGTCGTTATTGCTAAGACGGAACGCAGGATCGGTTGAGTTTGCAGCTGGACGATAGGCCACCTTGGTGCCGCTATCGGCTGGATTGGAAGCCTCGGCGCCGAGCGCTGTGCCGCTGTAGAGTGTGCCTAAAGCCGCGATGAATGTGATGCCCCGAATAAACCCCGTCATACCATGAACCTCCGTCGTCGTTATGAGTGATCAGCCACGTCATGTATTCACCTCCCTAACGTCCTGCATCTCGCAAGGCCGGGGGGCGGTCATATCCGTGACAGGTCACTCCTCTCGCGTGGCATGTTGACTTTAGCCAAGAGATATGCGGATGCCACAAAATTCGGGTGTAAATAGGCATTGGCCCGACGGGTGGTGGCAGAAGCAGCAACGAATGGTGGCAAAGCCTGCGATCGCGCTATGCGCACGATGGCGTGAATTTTGTGCCCGACGTAGTCGATAACAGCATCACGCTGCCGCAAGATTTGTTCGACAGCGTCGCCGATAACCTGCTGACCAACGCATTACGCAAACGTCAAAGCGAACCGTGGATATCGGTGGAAGCACAGTTGAGCT
>CALMDI010000289.1 GCA_937864975.1 uncultured Chloroflexota bacterium
CGGAAGGAATGTCGGGAATATAGCTTTCGCCGCGGTTCAGTTGGTCTACCTTGCCGCGATGCACGTCCAGCCCGATGACCGAAAAGCCCGCTTCCGCGAACTCGACCGCCAGCGGCAGCCCGACATAACCCAGTCCAACAATGCCGACTTTCGCCTCGCGGCGGCTCAACCGGTCGATTAACTGCTGCTTGATGCTCATGGGGGTTCCCGCGTCTGACGTCATGCCGCCGCATTATAGCGCCGCCCTCCACACCTGAACAGGACACGCTTCCTTGCGAAAATGGAAATCAAGCAGGGCGCGCGGCTGTGCGCCGGTTTGTCCACCTTCCTTGACCGCGTCCAGCGCCGACGACATACTTCACACAGCCGCCCGCGATGACCGGCGCGCTTCATAGTCAGGGTGAACATCGCGTATGCACATCACACGCCGCGAGTGGATTCAACTCGTACTCCTGTTTGCCGTCACGCGACTGCTGCTCGTCGCCGTCGGGGTGGTCGCCATGTCTCGCGTGCCCTCGACCGAAGGCGAGGAATACACACATCTGCTCGACGGCGGCGCGGCGCTGGATATGTGGTATCGATGGGACGCCGGGTTCTACGCGACGATTGCCACCTACGGCTACGACTGGCAGAACGAGCAGCGCCCCACCGACGATATGGCGTTCTTCCCGTTCTATCCCTACGCCATGCGCGGCGTGATGGCGCTCACGGAATGCGTCTTTTCCCGTTATCTCAGCACGTGCGCCACGGTCGCGGGGCTGATCGTATCGAACGTCGCGCTGTTCGCGGCGACGCTCCTGCTCTATGACTTGACGCGGCGTTATGCGGACATCATGACCGCGTGGCGAGCTGTCGCGCTGCTCCTACTGTCCCCCGGCAGCATCTTTCTCTCCGGTGTCTATACAGAAGCCCTGTTTCTGTGCCTGTCGCTGCTTGTATTCTGGCTGCTGGCGCGCGACCGCTTTCCGCTGGCGGTGCTGGTTGCCGGGCTGGCGTGCCTGACGCGCTCGGTCGGGGTGGCGCTGGTGCCCGTGCTGCTTCTGCACGCATGGCGTTCGTCGCCGGAACGTCGCCCCTATCGCCTGTTCCTGTCGTTTCTCCCGGCGGCGCTGCTGGCGTCCTATATCCTTATTGCCGGGCTGACGGCGGGCGATCCACTCGCCTATTTTCAGGCGAACAACGCGGCGTGGGGGCGCATGAGCGGGTCGCCCATCGACGCTTTTGCTGCCTATTTCCGCGGCGAAGACGTGTCGTGGGTTGGATGGCGGCTGTCGTGGCTCGATCTGGCGGCGACATTAGGCTATCTGGCGCTGGCGGTCGCGGCGCTCCGTCGGCGCGTGGGTTGGGGGTTGTTCGCGCTGGTGGCGCTGCTCGTGCCCATCCTGACCGGGACGCTCATCAGTATGCCGCGCTACGGGACGGTGATCTTCCCGTTCTACATCGTCCTCGCCGTCTGGGCGCATCGCATCGAGCGGCAGGCGCTCGTTTACGGCGCGTCGGTCGCCCTGCTGCTGCTTTTCGCCATCCGTTTCGTCACCTGGCGGTGGATCGCTTAGGAAGTACTGAGGATTGAGGGTTGAGGATTGAGAAATGAATAAACTAGACCGCTTCGAAGATTTAGTTGCCTGGCAGAAAGCGAGAATTCTAACGAGGGAAATTTATCAAGTTACACGGCAGGGTGAATTTGCTAGAGACTATGGGCTGTCGAGTCAGATACAACGCGCCTCGGTGTCCATCATGTCGAATATTGCAGAAGGGTTTGACCGAATTAATCGGCGTGAGTTTCATCAATTTCTTGTTATAGCAAAAGCATCGTGTGTTGAAGTCCAATCACAACTTTATGTCGCGTTGGACATTGGCTATCTCACGGAAACAGAGTTCAAACGTTTGTTATTACTCGCTCAAGAAGTGGCGCGCATTATCGGTGGCTTG
>CALMDI010000290.1 GCA_937864975.1 uncultured Chloroflexota bacterium
GACATCCGCCAGAATGGACGAGTCCAGCGGGGGCAGCGTATTCAGACGCAGCAGGCGGAGCCGGACATTGCACAAATGGATGCCTTCAATCGTCCAGTCCTTGAGACCCGTCGTACCCAGCGCGCACCCATCGCACACACCGCGCGTGAGGATACGCAGAGCGTAACGCAGGTTATCGCGATTTTCCCACAGGGCGCGCGCCACCTCGACGAAATTTTCGGTTTTTCGGAACGGGATGCGCGACGCCCACAGCCGGGGCATCCAGCCTTTCTTCGCCGGGCGAACGGAGCGCTTCGGATAACTGGAAATATAAAAACGCATCAACGACCCTTTCGGTCTATCCTGTCGTCTGATGTTTGGGGGTAAGGCTGAGCATCGCGCAGGTCGCCGGGCGTGTTGAGATTGATAAAGGCGCGCCCTTCCGGGTCGAGCGGTTCGATTTCCGGTTCGGCGACGGCGCGGACGTGAAGCATTTCCAGCAGGCGGCGCATTCGTCGCTCGCCGGAAGCAATCACACCCGCGACCTGATCGAGACATTTGACGTGATAGAGGGCGTGCAGCGGTTGAGCCTGTCCCTGCCACCACGGCACCACGGCATCATAAACGTCGCCAGAGGCACGCTGGGCTTCCACCAGCGCCGTGAGCAGCGCCGGATTGACGAACGGCATATCACAACCCACCACGATCACATGCGGGTGCCGCGCGTGGGTGAGCGCGGTGAGCAGACCGCCCATCGGTCCAAGATCGGGGATCAGGTCGTCATACGCGGGAAGGTCGAGAAAGGCGTAGCGCGCGGGCTGTCGGCAGATGATGACGATTTCGGCGGGTTCAAGCGGGCGCACCCGTTCGATGACGCGCGCGATGAGCGGCACACCTGCCAGCTCGACAAGCGCCTTGTCGGTTTCCATGCGCGTACTTTTCCCACCCGCGAGAACCGCGACGGACAGCATCGGCGTCAAGCGACCCTTCTCCCGCTGGTTCGCAGCCCTGCCCCGCGCAGGCGCGGCACAGCGGCGTTCATCCATTTCATTATGGCGCGTTGTCACCAGAAAGTTTAGCGCCGATGCGAAAACCCGATAGCATCCTCAATTCCTCGCGCCGGGCTGCGAAACGGTTGTGCTCGCCTGTTCCTTCATTCGCCAGGGGGCAAAGAAACAAGTTCGGACGACCTTGCTTCATAACGACGGCTGTTTCCCGGTGATGGTTTCAAATCGCCCATGACGCCGTCGGCATCGGTTGCTGGCACGAGATTGAGGAAGGGGCGGCCTACTCAACTGCACACCGAAGCACCTGGCGGCGCAATTTTCAAGAATTCGTATATTCCGCACAAAGCTGCTTGCCTCATTCCAAAAAGCGTTGTAGAGTTGGCACAACATTCAAAATATTGAATATTGAGCCTGGTATGGGTTTTGAGACCCTGCTTTCTAAACAGGGACGGATTATTCTTGCGCTCGGTTACGATTTGCTGACGCGGCAGGCAGGCGAGCGACTTCTGACAGTGCACGAATATGCCGAGCGCTGTGAGACCAGCGTCGGCACGATTCAAAACGCGCAGGCGTATCTGCAACAGGAAGGCATGATTACGCTGCAACCGCGCGGGCATCAGGGCACGTACCTGCTTGAGATCGACCGGCACGCGCTCTGGCGTCTCGTCCATCCCAGCGATCTGGTCGGCGCGATGCGGGGCGAGCTGCACGACAACCTTGTCGTCGCCGTCGCGCCCGCCGATCAGCGCGGCCAGCGCCGGGAAGCGCGCGGCCTGCTCGGGCAACAGCTTGGCCGTATTGTAGAGGCTGTAGGCGCGCGGCGGATCGAGGCGGAGCGCGACATAATCGTCGCCGGCATAAGCGAGGCCCTGCTCGATGCAGGCCAGCGCGGTGGTCGACTTGCCGACGCCGCCGCCGCCGGTGATCAGCAGCCCGCCCCCGGGACCGCCGACGCAGGCGGCGTGCACCAGCTGCGCTTTATGTTCGGCGAGGATCCAGTGGAACAGG
>CALMDI010000291.1 GCA_937864975.1 uncultured Chloroflexota bacterium
CCTTCAAAACCTGCTGGTTGAGCACGACTATCAGGATGTCGCCGCGCTGGTCACGGGCGCGGCGGCGGCGCTGCTTGAAGCGGCAGCGGAATTGCTGCACTCGAAGGACGAGGCGGCGCTGAACGCGCTGGAACGCGCCGACGAGCTTCTGGATGCCGTGTATGAAATTATCGAGTCCGAGGTGGACGAGGAATAACGATGCGCGGCTGGCACGTTCACCAGCCAGGCGCATTAGATCAAGAGATAGAGATTTCGGCGTTCATCGAAACTGGCGAATCTGCCGCCGGAACGCTTTCCGCGTTCGTTTGTGTTTCAGCCTTGCGTCTTCGGTTTCCGTATGCGTACAGGACGCAGCGTGGCGCGGAGTGCATCGTCGTTCCGTCGCTGGCGGCGTGCCAGCAGGAGCGCCGCTAAAAGGGTTGTCAGGACAGTGATGATTGGCTCGAAGCCCATGCGCTTGCCTTTCTCGCTTGTCGTCTGCGTTCCGGTTTCCGCGCCGGTTCAAAACGGGCAAGCCATAACGGGCTTGGCTTCGCAGACGTCGAATGGCAGTTTAGACAATCGTGAATGAACCGTTATCGTCCAGTCTACCTTGTGATATGGCAAGCAAGAATAAGCCTATCCATACATTCCTGAAAGCCCTAAAAACGAGGGGTAGAGACGCTTCAGTAGGAGCGGACCCTTGCCAGGGGGTCGAGCCAAAGGCTCGACTGAAGCTCCGCGCTTTGCGCGGAGCCCGCGCATGTCCGCCCGCATCAGGCTTCCAAACGGGAAATACCCTGCGCTTGAAGGTCAGCCTTCGCGTCGATACGGCTTCAGCAGCGCGGCGGGATAGGATGCATTTCGCCCGGCGATTGCCAGCGCGACAATCGTGAGGATGTAGGGCAGCGCCAGCAGCGCTTCGTAGGGAAGATCGAGACCTTCTGCCTGAAGCCGCAGTTGAAGCGCCTGCAAGCCGCCGAACAGCAGCGCGCCCGCCAGCACTTTCATGGGCTGCCAGTTGCCGAAAATGACGATGGCGATGGCGACCCAGCCTCGCCCGTTGACGATACCATGCGAGAACGCGCCCAGCTGCGCCAGCGATAGAAACGCCCCGCCCAAGCCCATCAGCGCCCCGCCGAGGATGAGCGCGACGTAGCGCGTGCGGTAGACGTTGATGCCCGCCATGTCCGCCGCTTCGGGATTTTCCCCCACCGCGCGCAGCCGCAGCCCAAACGCCGTCCGCCGGATCATCCACGCCACAATCGGCACGAGCAGCAGCGCCAGGTAGGTGAGTCCGTACTGGCTGAAAATCGGCTCCAGGGGGGTCCCGGTCAGAATGGGAATTTGCTGGAACGAGTCGTCCAGCGACGGCGGCGTGCTTGCCCCGCCGTACAACAGCCGGAAGGCGAACAGCGCCAGCCCGCTTGCCAGCAGCGTGATGCCGAGTCCGGCGACGTGCTGATTCAATCCGAGGCTGACCGACAGCAGCCCCATCAGCAGGCTGAGCAAAACCCCGGTGACGACCGCCGCCAGCAGCCCGACGTACAGCGAGCCGCTCAACTGCGCCGCCACGAACCCCGTGAACGCCGACAGCAGCATCGTTCCCTCGATGCCCAGGTTCAGAACGCCCGCCCGCTCCACAATCGTCTCGCCCAGTCCCGCGAGCAGAATCGGCGTGCTAATCCGCAGGGTCGCGCCGATCAGCGCGGCGATGAAATCGAGGTCGATCATGCGCGTGCCCTCCGCAGGCGGTAGCGGTTCAGGAGCAGCAGCGCCAGCGTCACCAGCAGCAGCATTGCCTGGATGATCTCGCCGAGGTAGGTTGGAATGCCAAGCTCGCGGCTGGCAGAGAGAATGCCAACGTCCACCAGCGCGAGGAACAGCGCCGCCAGCGCCACGCCCGGCGCGGTTAACCCGCCGAGCGTCGCGATAATGATGGCGGTGTAGCCATAACCCGGTGAAATCCCTTCGATCAGGTGAAGCTGCGTCCCCGCGACTTCACTCACGCCCGCCACGCCCGCCACGCCGCCGCTGATGAGCGCCGCGAGCAGCATCACCCGTCCCACGCGCACGCCCATAAACCGCGCCGCTTCGCTCCCAAGCCCCGCCGCGCGCACGTCCAGCCCGAAGCGCGTGCGCGCGAATACCCACCACAGCGCCGCGACGGCAAGGATCGCCAGCACGAAGCCGAAATGAATCCGCGTTCGCGCGAACAACTGCGGAAACTGCGCGCTCGCGGCAATCGTCGGCGATTGGGGCCAGTTGCTGATCGGGTCGCGCCACGGTCCGTTGAGCAGGGCGCTGGCGAAGAAGATCATGACGGAGTTGAGCAGAAGAGTCGTCACAACTTCGTCCACGCCGAGCCGGACTTTCAAAATCGCGGACGGCAGCGCCCACAGCGCCCCGGCGATAAAGCCGCCCAGAATCATGACCGGAATGGCGAGGAGTGGCGACACGCCTTCTAGCTGCGTGCCGAGAAAGGCTGCCACCGTCGCGCCCGCGTAAAGCTGTCCCTCCGCGCCGATGTTGTAATAGCCGCTGGCGAAGGCAAACGCGACTGCCACGCCCGTCAGCAGCAGCGGCGTCGCCTTGACCAGAATTTCGGCGCGGGACGTGGCTTTGGTCAGCGGCAGGATCAGCAGTTGGTAAAACGTGTCCAGCGGGTTCGCGCCCGCCGCCAATATCAGCACGCTCACCAGCACGAACGTCACCAGGATGGCGAGGATGGGAATAAAGCCGCGCAGCCACAGCGGGGCGGGGGCGCGTTCGAGTCGAAATCCCAGCATCAGGACAGCGCCTCGACGGTCTGCTGGCGCGCAGTCGAGCCTGCCATCAGCAAGCCAATCGCTTCGACGGTCGCGTTCGCCGCGCTGAACTCCCCGACAATCGCGCCCTCGTAAATCACGAGGATTCGGTCGCTCAGAATCATGATTTCATCCAGGTCCTCGGAGATAAGCAGAACGCCCGCGCCGCGCTCCTTCTGTTCGAGCAGCTTCTGATGCACGTATTCCGTCGCGCCCACGTCCAGCCCGCGCGTCGGCTGCGCGGCGATGACCACGACGGGACGCTGCGACAGCGTGCGCGCCAGAATAATCTTCTGCATATTCCCGCCTGAAAGCGTTCGCGCCAGATCGTACGGCTTCGCCTTGATCTGATATTCGTGGATCAGCCGCTCGGCGGTTTCCCGCATGGATTTGTGGTCAAGGTGTCCAGCGCGCGTGTAATCGTCGATGCGTTCCAGCGTCAGGTTGTGTGTCACGTTCAGGTCGCCCACGACCCCTTTCAGGCGGTCTTCGGGGATGCGTCCGACACGCGCCCGGCTCAACGCGCGCGGGTCTCCGAGTGTTACCGGCTTGCCGCTCACGACCACGCTTCCGCCCTCCGGCACCTGCATCCCGTTCAAAATCCGCACCAGCTCGCTTTGTCCGTTGCCCGCCACGCCCGCGATTCCGACCACTTCGCCCGCGTGAACGTGGAAGGTCACGCCGCGCAGCGCTGCCACGCCGCGCCGGTCGGACGCGCGCAGCCCATCGACGGTCAGCGCGACCTCAGGGCTAATCTGATGGTCGAGGTTGCGCGTCACGATCACCGTGTTGCGCCCGACCATCAGGTTTGCCAGCTGGGGCGGGCTGGTCTCGGCGGTGTTCACACGCCCGACCACGCGCCCCTGCCGCAGCACGGTCACGCGCTGGCTGATCGCCATGACTTCTTCCAGCTTGTGGGTGATGATGATGACCGACAGGTGCTTCTGCTGCAGGTCGCGCAGCGTCTCGAACAGGCTTTCCGCGTCCTGTGGGGTCAGGACGGCGGTCGGCTCGTCCAGGATCAACACGCGGCAGTCGCGGTACAGCGCTTTGAGGATTTCGACGCGCTGCTGCTGCCCGACCGACAGGTTTCGCACGAGCGCGTTCGGATCGACGCGGAAGCCGTAGCGCTGCTCGGTGTCGGTGACCGAGGCGATCATGGCGGCGCGGTCAAGCAGCGCGCCGCCTTCGTAGCCGAGCACGATATTTTCCGCAACGGTCAGGGTTGGGACGAGGGAGAAGTGCTGCGACACGAAGCCGATGCCGTGCGCGATGGCGGCGGCGGGCGACGCGAGCCGCGCGGGCTGACCGCCGATCACGATGTGTCCCTCGTCGGGCTGGTACAGCCCGTAGAGGATTTTCATGAGCGTGGTTTTGCCCGCGCCGTTTTCGCCGAGCAGGGCGTGGATCTCATTCGGCAGGATGTCGAGATCGACGTGGTCGCTGGCGACCAGCGCGCCGAATCGTTTGACGATACCCTGCATCATGACGACAGGCTGCATGACGGACATTCGCTGCGCCTACGTGGGGAAGCCGTGAAAAGATTCCACTCAAAGACCGTCCCACTCCTCTCCCCAATCAAGGAGAGAGAAGCAGGACGAAGCAATAATGATGAGAACGCTATTCCGTGGCTGCCTCGGCGCTGGACGGCGCCTCTTCGTTGATCGGCACGCGGAATAAGCCATCCATGATTTCCTGCTCGCGCGCCTGAACCATCTCGATCAGTTCGGGGTCGAGCACGTCCTCGAAGTCGTGCAGCGGGGCGAGGCTGGCGCCGCCCTTGCCCATCATCGAGAAGTCTTTCAGGTCTTGCGCGGTATAAGTGCCGCCCGCCACCTGCTCGAGGATGTACTGCACGGTCGGCGTCATATTCCAGACCGGACCGGTCACGACCGTTTCCGGCGCAAGCTCGTTCTGGTCGCTCATGTTGCCAAAGGCGAACAGTTCGTTTTCCTGCGCCGCCTCGATCACGCCAAAGCGCTCGGCAAACAGCACGTCCGCGCCCGCGTCCACCTGCGCCAGCGCGGCTTCTTTCGCCGCCGCCGGGTCGAACCAGCTATTGATGAATGTCACCAGCACTTCGGCATCCGGGTTTGCTTCCTCGACGCCCACGGTGAAGGCGTTGACGATGCGGTTCACTTCCGGCACCGGGTAGCCGCCGACAACGCCAATCACGCCGCTCTCCGATACCGACCCCGCGATCAATCCGCTCAGGTAAGCAGGCTCGTGAATCCAGTTGTCGAACACCGATAAGTTCGGCTCGGACGGACCGAGACCGGAACCAAAGACGAACGCGATGTCCGGGTAATCGCGCGCGACGCGGCGGACGGCTTCTTCGTTACCGAACGCATCTCCGAAGATAATATCGGGCTGCTGTTCTTCCGCGACTTCGATCAGGATGCGCTCCATGTCGCCCGCGTAGCCGATGTCGTCCACGTATTCATACTCGATCTGCCCGGCTTCCTGCGCTTCGAGCAGCGCCGTGTGGATGACGCCGTCCCAAGGTTCCTCGATGGCAGTCGCATAGGCGGCGAATACCTGAAGCGGCTCCGCGTCCTGCGCGGCGGCAGGCAGCGCGGCGCTGAGCGCCAGCAAAACCATGATTAAAATGACCGGACGAAGCGTTCTCATGATGACCTCCTGAGGTGTTATAGTTGGAAAGAAATGAGCTTAATCGACGCCGCCGAATTCCCGCAGCGCGTCCTTGCACATTTAATATAGCGGATTTTCGTCAGATTCTCACGAATTGGAGAAGGCTATGCCGGACTTGATCTTGCGCGGCTGCCGCCTGCACCAGCAGACGCAGCCTGTCGACATCGCGATTACGGACGGTCGCATTGCGGCGGTTGCGCCCGGAATCGCTGAAACAGCGGCGCGCGAAATCGACTGTCGCCAGCAGTTGGTGACGCCGCCGTTTGTCGAATCGCATATTCACCTCGACTCCGTCCTCGCGGCGGGACAGCCTCGCTTCAACGAAAGCGGCACGCTCTTTGAAGGCATCCAGATTTGGGGCGAGCGCAAGCAGAGCCTGACCCGTGATGACGTGAAGGCGCGAGCGCTGGAAGCCCTCAAAATGATGGCGGCGCAGGGTGTCTTGTACGTGCGAACGCACGTCGACGTCACCGAGCCGCGCCTGATCGCGCTCGACGCTTTGCTCGAACTGCGCGAGGAAGTGCGCGACTGGACGACCGTGCAGATCGTCGCCTTCCCGCAGGATGGCATATACTCCCGCCCGGAAAACGAAGGGCTGCTGGAAGAAGCGCTGCGCCGGGGCGCGGACGCCGTGGGCGGCATCCCGCATTACGAGCTGACGCGCGACGACGGCGTGCGTTCGCTGCATCGCATTTTCGACCTTGCCGACCGGTATGACCGCCTCATCGACGTTCACTGCGACGAAGTGGACGATGACCAGTCGCGCTTCCTGGAAGTGATCGTCGCGGAGGCGATCAAACGCGGCAACGGCGAGCGCGTCTCCGCCAGCCACACGACGGCGTTTGGCTCCTACAACGATTCCTATGCCTACAAGCTGATGGGCTTCCTGCGCCGAACGAATATCAATTTCATCGCCAACCCGCTCATCAACATCACGCTTCAGGGGCGGCAGGACACGTATCCCAAGCGGCGCGGTCTGACGCGCGTGAAGGAGCTGTGGCAGAACGGCACCAACGTCAGCCTGGGGCAGGACTGCATCTACGACCCGTGGTATATCCTCGGCAACGCCAATATGCTCACCGTAGCGTTCATGACCGTCCACGTCTCGCAGATGACCGGACTGAAAGAAATCGACGCCGCCTTCGATATGGTCACGACCAACGGCGCGCGTTCGCTGCACATCCCCGATTACGGGATTCGCGAAGGCAACCCGGCTAATCTCGTCGTGCTCGACGTGCCCGACGCCTTCAACGCGATCCGCTTTCAGGTCACCCCGCGCCTCGTCATCTCGCGCGGCAGGGTGTTCGCGGAGACGGAAGCGGCACGGACGCGGATGGAGACCTAAAAAATCCGCGAAATATTCCCCATTTCGCCACCCGCGCATTGATCTATAATTCTGGCGTTCGCCGCGTTAGCTCCCGGAAGAAGGTTCAATTCGTTACCATGACTACGCCCGTTCGTGTCTGTCTCATCGGTACGGGCAGCATGGCGCTGTCGCATCTGCGCCGGATGCTGCTCATGCAGGAAACTACCATTATTCCTGTCGTCTGCGAGCCGTCGCCGCTGGCATATGCGCTGGCGTGCGAGTTGTTCAGGCAGCACGGCGTCGAGCCGCCCGTTAACGAGCCGGATTTGCGCCGCCTGCTCGATCTTTACGCTGACGATCTTGACGCCGCCTTTATTATCACGCCCCACGCCGTTCATCACGATCAAGCCGTGATGTGCATGGAAGCCGGGCTGGACGTGCTGCTCGAAAAACCGATGGTGACGTCGGCTGCCGAGGCGCAAAGCCTGATCGACGCGCGCGAGCGCACGGATCGCCTGCTGGTCGTCGCCTTCCAGGGCAGTCTGTCCCCACAGATTCGCCGCGCCGTCACCATGCTTCGCTCCGGCGAGTTAGGCGATCTGCTCAGCATCAGCGGCACCGTGTGGCAAAACTGGGGACCCAATACCGCGGGAACCTGGCGTCAGGTGCCGGAACTGGCGGGCGGGGGCTTCCTGTTCGATACGGGCGCGCATATGCTCAATACCATCGCCGACCTGGCAGGCGAGGATTTTGTCGAGGTCGCCGCGTGGCTGGACAAACGCGACCGCGCCGTCGAAGTCATGGGCGCTGTCATCGGTCGGCTCGAATCCGGCGCGATGGTCACGATCAGCGCGTGCGGCGAAACCATTCCCTCCTGCTCCTCAGATATTCGCGTGTTTTGCACCAAGGGCATCCTGCGTACCGGGCAGTGGGGCGAGCGTCTGGAGCTTCAGCGTTATGGGCGCAAGCAACTGCGTCCCGTTCCCGTCCCCGCGTCGATGGGCGTCTGGGAGCAGTTCCTTGCCGTCCGCAACGGGCATATCGCCAACCCGTCTCCGGCGGAGGTCGGTCTGCGGATGGTGCGGCTGTGGGACGCGATCAAGGAATCCGCGCTGCTTGGCGGCGTCCCGGTGCAGTGCGGGCGTATCCCCGTCCCTCAGGAGGTCTAGCCGATGACGCCGCCAATCCGCGTGACGGTCTGGAACGAGTATCGTCACGAGAAGAAAAACCCAAAAATTGCTGAGATTTACCCGGAGGGCATCCACGGCGCGATTGCCGCGCATCTGCGCGCGCAGGGGATGACCGTCCGCACGGCGACGCTCGACGAGCCGGAGCATGGCTTGACGGAATCCGTCCTTGCCGAGACCGACGTGCTCGTCTGGTGGGGGCACATCGCGCACAACGAGGTCTCGAACGAGATTGTCGACCGCGTTCAGGCGCGCGTCCTCGAAGGCATGGGGCTGATCGTCCTGCATTCCGGGCATTTCTCGCGCATCTTCAAGCGGCTCATGGGCACTTCCTGCGACCTGAAGTGGCGCGAGATGGGCGAGAAGGAGCGCGTCTGGGTAGTCGAACCCGGTCACCCGATTGCCGAGGGACTGGACACCTATTTTGAAGTTCCGCAGTCCGAGATGTACGGCGAGCGCTTCGACATTCCCGCGCCGGACACGCTCGTGTTCGTCAGTTGGTTTCAGGGCGGCGAGATTTTCCGCAGCGGGTGCTGCTTTCATCGCGGCAGCGGCAAGATTTTCTACTTCAGCCCCGGTCACGAGACGCACCCAATTTATCACCAGCCGGAAATTCTGCGCGTCATCGCGAATGCCGCGCGCTGGGCGGCGCCTGTCGCGGGTCCCAAAATCAGGTTCGGCAACGTGCCGCAGCCGATGCTGTAGAGCGGTCAGCTTTCAGCAGTCAGCGATCAGCTTCCAGCTCAAAGACAATCCAAAATCTTAACGCAGAGGGACAGAGACACAGAGAAATTTTCCTCTGCGTCTCTGCGTTCTGTGCGCCTTTGCGTTAACGCTTTTTCTTTAGCTGAAGGCTGACAGGCTGAAAGCTGACCGCTACACCATCGCCAGTGACGCCATCACGCTCAAAATCGTATGCAGGCTCAGCGCGATGATCAGCACACCCACCAATCCCAT